>DASRSQ010000947.1:0-12584 GCA_035656475.1 Gemmataceae bacterium
CGACGGCCAGCGCGAGAAGACAAGAATGAAAGTGAAGAGATACAGCGCCAGCGGGATGATCCAGAAAAACGCCACTGCGGCGATGTCGGTCGTCATGTAGCTGGTGACGCCGAGCATCAGGCTCGAAGGAACCGCGGCCAAACCGATCCAACGGATGCGTCGCAACCAGGTGATATCGTCGTTCGGCGCCATCTGGACAATCGGCGCGACCTCCGGCGCTGGCGCAGGTTCTGATGGGGCTGACGTCGTCAGTCGCGCCTTGCGGCGCGTCAAGCTGGCAGCGGCCGACGAGGTGGCGACGGCGGTTGCTTGCTCGGGAGCCGGCGGCGAAGGAATGGCCGACTCGGGCGTGGGCTCCGGCGTCTCGATTCTATTGCTGATTGCCATCCACACGGCGATCGCGCAGCCGATCACCAGTGCCACGAAGAGTGCGTAGCCGATGGTCCAGACCATGACCTGCGTCTTCCAGGTCGGGGCGTCCTGCGGCGCCTGCAGTTGCAGCCAGGGTTCCATGACCGTCGGGTAGAGGGCGAGGCCGAGCATGCTGCCGAAGTTGCTGGCGCCGTAGAGGAAGTATGGGTCCTTGGCTGCGTGATGGCCGGTGTGATGGAACCATTTCTGCAGCAGCGGCGCCGTCGTCGACACCATGAAGAACGGCAATCCGACCATGAGCGCCAGCTTTCCCATCAACGAAAAGATCGGATTGCTATCGGTCGGCGGGTGCCATTCGCCGAGCGAGAACGGCAACACGATGAACGGCAGGAATAAGAGCGCCCCGTGGATTAGCACCTGCCGCCGCGTCGGCTGTGTCGTCGCCAGCATGTGCGTGTAGCCATAGCCGATGAGGAGGACGCCCTGGAAGAAGACCATGCACGTATTCCAGACCGCCGGCGTGCCGCCAAGCTGCGGCAGAATCATCTTGCCGATCATGGGCTGCACGAGAAACAGCAGAATGGCGCTGGCAAACAGCGAGACCGCGAAATACAGGAGCAAAGGCCACCTCCGACATGCCGCACAGACAGCTGCAATGGGTATCAACAATCTATGAACAGCATTGAGGTGGGAAATGCGGAATTGATGAAAAAACGCTGACAGAATGCGGTACGGGTAACCGACGAAACCCCTTATCGAGTCGCGTAGTGAAGATGGAGTCGGTGAACGTTCGGAGACTCCTTCGTCGCTACGCGACTCCAAGATCGGACATGTCACATCCGATTGCACACCGTCGTCATGTTCGGCGTCTTCTGCAGCGTCTGGTAGATGACGCAATAACGCTTCGTCAGCTTGATCAGCGTCTCCACCTGCTCCGGCGGGGCGTCGGTGTCGAGGTCGATGAACAGGCGGATCTCCTTGAAGCCGATGTCGACGTCCTTGGCGACGCCGAGGGTGCCGCGGAAATCGAGGTCTCCCTCGGCACGCAGCTTGCCTGCACGGATTGGGATGTTCATGGCAGTGGCGACGGCGGCGAGCGTCACACCGGCGCAGCCAATGAGGGCCTCGAGCAACATGTCGCCCGAGCAGGCGAATTCGCCGGTGCCGCCGGTCGACGGGTGCAAACCCGCCTCGATCGGGCCGCGTGGCGTTTTCACCACGCACGTGACCTTGTCCTGGCGAAGTTCGCCGTGTACCGTCATGGTTTGCAAGGCGCTGGCCGGATCGCTCTTGTAGCGTTCCTTGAGCGGCGTTTGCCTGGCCCGTAGTTCGTCGGCGTGCATGGTATTACTTCCTAAACTCGAAATCCGAAACAAATCCGAAAAGTCGAAATCGGACTGTCATTGTTTGTATTGTTCGGTATTCGGATTTGTTTCGGATTTCGGATTTCGACTTTAGGATTTTTTGCGGGATAGAATAGCAGTGAGCATTCGCAGGCTCAGGCAAGGAGTTCGTATGACATCCCTGGCAGGCAAATTCCTCGTCGCCCGGTCCTCGCTGCGCGACGCGTTCTTCGGTCGCTCGGTCATTCTTCTGCTGCAGCACAGTGAGGAAGGCGCCTTCGGCCTCGTGCTCACGCATCAAGCGAAGACGGAGGAGTTGCCGTTCCCGATTTTCGTCGGCGGACCGTGCAAAATGGATGGCCTGCTCATGATTCATGGCCGCAAGGACTGGCTCGATCCGGAAGAAGATGAGCCCGCGGAGATCTGTCCTGGCGTCTATCTCGGCACGCCCGAACAATTCGAGAAAGCGCGCGGGACCAGCGACGACGCTACTGGGTTCCGCGTGTTCACCGGCTACTCGGGTTGGGCCCCCGAGCAACTCGAAGGCGAGCTGAATGAAGGGGCGTGGATTGTGCTGCCCGCCATGGGCGACGTGATCTTCAGCACGCCGTCGGACGAGCTGTGGGAAAAGCTCGCCCCACCGACCTTGCCGGAACCGAGCATGAATTGAGGCTCACCACTTCGACGTGATGGCGGAGGTCTTGTCTTTGAAAATGGGAATGTTCTCGACGCGCAGCATCGACAGGGCCGAATGCAATTCGGGGCGGATGCGGCAGACGGCCATCTCGTTGCCGAAGGCGAGCTGCCAGCGATAGACATCGGCGAGCATGACGACGGCTTGCGAGGAGAGGCGGCGGACGTTCTTGAGATCGAGCAACACGCGCAGGTTGGCGGTGTTGGTGTTGTCGCAGAGCTCTTTCTTGACGAGCGCGATCTCCGATTCGGCGATGAGGATCGGATCGTTGAAGCGGATCACGGTGACGCCGCGATCGAGACCCACGCGCAGCCGGCCTTTCACTTCGCCTTTCATGGCGTTGAGTTGGCCAAGGATGGACTGAGCGGCGGAAGATGCGGTCTTGAATTTGTCGGAAAGGAAATCGCCGTTCTCTTCGTCTTCGATGTCTTTCTGCGTATCCAGGCAACCGACGGCCCATTCCTCGACGTCCGCCTTCGCCAGCGGCTTTTCGCGGAACTGAACCGTGAATTCGAGCGGTCCGACCGTGACCCGATCCCCCGGATGCAACGGCCATTCGGCCCCCGGCGAGATGGCGGAGCCATTGACGATGGTGGGCTGCCCGCTGTCCATGTCGCGGACGTAGACTTTCTTGTCGCGGGTGACGAAGGCGCAATGGCGCGGGCCGAGGCTTTGCTTGCGAAGTTGGCAAATCGGATCGGAGCCAATCAGAAATAGGTCGATCTCGACAGGGATCGGCATGCCCTGCTTGCGCCCCTTGGCAACGATCAAGTAGAACTTCATGCAACGACTCCGGACCAGCACTCCGTCCCGCCTTTCTGTACCGAGCCTGGGCGTCGCCGTGATGTTTGAGCAATGGCTGGGAGCCTGCTCAGGCAAATCCTGATGCAGGCAACGGTCTATCTTAACACGAAAAAGCTCCCGTGTCCTGAAAAATGATCTTACTGCATGCAAAATCCGCACAGCTTGCCAGAATGTAAGAAAAATGCGCGTTACCGGACAATCTGACGATGCAGTCCGTTCGCAGCTGTGGCGCAGGAGGGAGCCGGGCCATCCAGGAAGGGTGGTTCTTGTGCTGTGACGATGGACAAGCCTTCCACGGCGGCGGCGATCTGGGCGACGATTTCCTCCGCGCGCGCGGCCGGCGCCCCGGTGAACTTGGCGAGGTGAATCATCGAGACGAGTTCACGGACCGCGGCGAGCGAGCCCAGCAAGTCATCGTGGGCCCGCTCGCGGAGTTGCTGCAGGCAATGCAGATTGCGCAGGCGGGCTTGCTCGCTCTGCTGCATGCGCGGGCTCGCCTCTTCGCTCGTCGAGCCGATGGCATGCTCGGGAAGTTGCAGCAAGCGGTCCATCTCGCGGATACGTTCGGCCTGTGCGCTCCAGGCGGAGCGCAGCTCGGTGAGGCGATCTTTTTCGCGCACCAGCACGCCCTCGGCCCAACCGCGTAGGCTGCCGAGGGCTGCTTGCAATTCGCAATCCACCTGGGTGATGGCGGCGGACACATCGTCGGCCGGCATCGCTTCCGTGGGTGGCGTGGGCGTGCCTCGCAGCAGCACCGGAATGTAGAGCGGCCAGAAAACCGCGGCGGTCCCGACGCGAAAGCTACGCTCTGCTTGCGAACCGGATCGATCGGCAAGATAGACCGCCAGCGCGACCCCGGCGCCGATCATCAGGTATAACACCAGGCTTGTACTGAGAAGGTTCATCGGAAGCCTCACACATCGATCAGCCCGCGAAATGCGTCCACAAGGCGTAGATCATCAACGGCGTCACCGCCGTGTAACACGCGGCCCAGGCCAGCGTCAGCCGACGCAGAAAGCACGTGCGCCGCTCGCGACAATCACCGGGCAGCGTGTCGGCGAGCCGCATGAAGCCGGTGTAGATCGAGTAGACGCCCCACAGTCCTGCGAAGAATGGCAACGCCAGCCCCACGCTGAGCACCAGTTGCTGCAGGTCCTCCGGCGTGCGGAAGATCAACATCCCCAGCGCGACTGCGACATAGATCGGCAGCACGCCGATAAGCATGATCGCCGTCGAGGCTTGGCCTTTCAGGCACTGCGACACCACCTGCAGGAACGAGATCCGAATGCCCGCCAGCAGCCCGTAAAAATAAAAGCTCGGCAAACAGATACCCGTGGCAGCGATCAGCCCCAGCGTGTACGCCAGCCACAGGGCAATTGCCGGTTGCGGCCCGACCGACCAGCGCTCCGCGAGCACGCTCGGGATCGCGCCCGCGGGGACCGCGAACAGAAGCATCACCATCATCCAGCCAAACAGGCTGAAGCTGGTCAGCGAAATCGCCAGGAAGCGAGGGATGAGGTCTGCCTGCCGGCTCTCGTCGCGCAAGAGGTTCTCGACCTGCGTGCGGTCCTTGAGCAACAACTCGGCCAGACGCAGCGCCGACGGCTTATCAATCTCCGCAGTCTGCGTGTCGCTCTCGGAATGCTCGAGTTCGACGACCTCAACTTCCAGGACAGGTATGCTCTTCATGGACGCGATCCTTTCGGAATACGAGATTCAAATCCAGCCAAGCGCTTCGAGTTGAAACAGGTCGAACTTGTAGAACAGCTCGGTCCCGATGGCCGCGACCAGCACCAACCACCAGATCGGCCAGCCACGGCGATTCGGCTCGAGCGCCTGCATGATCCGGCGAAAGATATCACTCATCGCAATGCCCACCCCCGCGAACACGACGACATGCACCACCAGCACTGCCGCGGCGCGCGAGAAGTGCAGCGAGAAGAGTTGCACCTGTTCGGGGAGCGCCGCCGTGAAGAACCAGGCAATCGGTATCGACGCGATCATGGCCAGCCCGCCCCAGCTCGTCGTCACGAGGGCCGCCAGAAAGGTGGTGCTGGCACGCAGCCGCGAGCCAGCAAGACTGTTGAGGATGTACAGCGCGGGCAAAGCGAGCGTCCAGGCAATGCCCGCCGCGAACGTGAAATAGAGCCCGCCCGCGACCATGGTATTCGGGCCACTCAGCAGGCCCATGATCATGCCGTACGTCGTGGTGCCGAGGATCGCGGTCATGGTCAGCGATGCAAAGACGCTCCAGCCATACGGCGTTCCCTCGCGGTGCCAGCGCAGGGCAAACGCTTCGGGTTCGTGAAGCGCGACGCCGACGTGTGCAAGGCACGCGCGCAATCGTTCTCTCAACATGCGGTAACCTCCGATGACCTGGCGATTTTTTGCTTGATGCGATCGTCAACCGCCGCCCTGGACGATTTTTAACCGAAAATCGGACCGAATCTCTCGCCGAACGGAGTAGATGCCCACGAGGTCGTGGTCATCTCGATCGCCATAAAATCGTGGATTTTACGCGGTCGGCCGAGTAGATGACCACCAGGGCGGGAGAGAGCCCCCCCCCGCGCGAACGATGGGCAACCAACCTTGACTTTCCGCCGCAGTTAAATTCGGCAAGGTTGGGCGGTTCACGTGTTGCCACGACTGCGAGGACACGAAACAAAGGAGCAATCGCATGACCCTACTGTCGCGTTGTTCGGACATTCTTGCCGCCAACATCCATTCGCTGCTCGATCGAGCGGAGGATCCCGAGACGATGATCGCGCAGATCATCCGCGACATGGAGGACGCCGCGGCAGCGGCGCGCGGCCACGCCGCCAGCGCCATCGCGGCCGAGCGCTGGCTAAGCCGGGAGTTGAGCAAGCAACAAGCCGGCATCGACTACTGGCATAGCAAGGCGCGCACGGCGGTCGTTGCCAATCGCGATGATTTGGCGCGCGTCGCCCTCTCTCGCAAGAAGGAGCTCGAATCCGCTGCGGAAGAATTGGCGCTCCAGCATGCTGCGGCACGCGACACCAGCGCGCAGGCCCGTGCCGCACTCGACACGCTGGAGGCCAATCTCGCCGCCGCCCAGCGCAGGCAACGACTTCTTATCGCCCGCAATCGGGCGGCCCAAACGCGGCGAGCGCTCGGTTACGCCGCCGGCAAGCGTCTCGGCTCACGCGCAACGCTCGAATCCAAGTTGCAACACTGGGAACAGCGGCTTTCGGTCCTGGAGGATGAAGTCGCCGCCGCAACCGAAGTGCAAGGCCTTGAGCAAGACGCTGACGCGACCTTTGCGAAATGGGAAGCCGAAACCGACATTGAGCGGGAGTTGAACGAATTGAAGGAGGGAACGCGGAAGGAGTGAACCACGAAACACACGAACCACACGAAAAAGACGGAATTAAATGTCGCCTCTTTTTTCGTGTGGTTCGTGTGTTTCGTGGTTATTTTTCTTAGCGCTTGCGATTGAGCTTCTCGCGCTGGGCGTGGTCGCGGATCGCCTCGAGATGTTCCTGCAGGACGACGATGGACGCCTGCATCCGGTCGCCCGCTTCCATCAGACGGCGCAGGCCGTTGTGGAACGCGAGCACCGTCGGGAACTGGCTCTTGCGACGCACCGGCCGGCTCAAATCGCGGAAGTCCGCGATGCGCGGCATCAAGTGCGTGTGCACCAGTTCAGCCAGATCGCGCGTCGTTCGGTCCGAGCTGGCCAGCAACTGACGCAACGGCAGCCGGCGGAGAGGTTTTTCTGCCATGGTATTCCTAGCTAAGCTAATTTTGCTGGCTTTTCACCCAATCACAATATACCTTTGCTTCGGGTCACAAGACAAGCGCGATTCCAGGGCGTTGGCGAAGGCGGCGATTTCATGCGGATTCTTCTGATTGCCGACGTCCACGCCAACTGGGCGGCCCTCAATGCCATCAAAGAGCCTTTCGACGCCTGCCTGGCACTCGGTGATCTCGTCGACTACGGCCTGGATCCCAGCCCCTGCATCCAGTGGATTCGTCAGCACGCTACCCACGCCGTCCGCGGCAACCACGATCATGGCGTCGCCCAATACGTGAAGGTCCACGGTCGCAACGGCTTCAAATACCTCACCGGCGTGACGCGCGAGGTGACGCAGGAACGCATCAACGCCGAGGAGCGCCGCTTCCTCGCCGCCTTACCCGTCAGCAAGCGCGTGACGATAGACGGCGTGCGCTTCCTGCTGGTGCATGCGACGCCGCGCGATCCGATGGATGAATACGCGATCGCCGACGCCGAGTTCTGGTCGCGCCGCCTGGCGGGCGTTGACGCACAGGTGATCTGCGTCGGCCACACCCATCATCCGTACATCCTCGAAGTCGGCGACAAGCTCGTCATCAACCCCGGCAGCGTCGGCCAGCCGCGCGACGGCGACCCGCGCGCCTCGTTCGCCATCATCGAGAGTCAACGGGTCGAGCTAAAACGCATCGAATATCCGGTCGACCAGACGGTCACGAGCGTGCTCAAGAGCAACCTCCCGGAGCCCGCCAAGGCGCTGCTCGCCGAGGTCTTCCGCACCGGCGGCCTCGCCAAGCCCGAAAGCAGCCGCGTCAAGAGCGACCACAGCAATGGCGTGACCACGGCATGATGAGGGATCAGGGATGAGGGGCGAGGGGTAAGGGCCCGGCGCGAACCGGTTGCACCATCCGCATGTCTTACTCATGGCGCCGTCAATTCCTCGAAAGCCGGGGCGGGCGATGAGAATCGAAGTCGATAGTCAGTTTCACCTTTCCGAATTCCAGGCCGAAGATGTGGCCGCGTTGATCGAATACCTCAACGACCGCGACATTCATGAGCGCACCTTGCGGATACCCTATCCGTACACTGCCGCCGACGCGGCGGAATGGCTCGCGCTGGCGGAAAAGATCACGCAACAGCAGGGCCGGCCCATCAACTTCGCGATCCGCAATCGCGATCGCGGCCTCATCGGCGGCGTCGGGTTTGACGGGTTCCAGCTCGGCGAATCGCATCGCGCCGAGATCGGGTACTGGCTGGCACGCCCCTTCTGGGGCCGCGGCATCATGTCCGCTGTCGTCGAGCGAGTCTGCCAGCACGCCTTCGGCGAGTTTGGCCTGGTCAAGATCTCGGCTCACGTCTTCACGTCCAACCCAGGCTCCGGGCGCGTGCTGCAGAAATGTGGCTTCGTGCAAGAAGGCTTGCTGAGAAAGCATTATCTGAAAAATGGCAGCCTGATCGACGCCTGGCTGTTCGCGCGGATTCGTTCCTGATTGCTCAGCTAAGAAGTTCGACGAAGCTGCCGCCGTTTTCGAAGAGATCGTCGCCGACGGAACACGTCCACAGAATTCGCACGAGCACCCGGCAAGCCGGCTCATCGTCGGCGCCGCTCGGCAGCTCCAACTCCACCTTTTGCCCCAGCAGTTGCTTCGTGCCGAGCAGACGCACGCCGGTCGTGGAGAGGTCGCGGCTCATCAGGCGGAATTCTTTGCCTTCCTCGGTGCGGATTTTGACAGGTTGAATGAAATCGACGCGCACCTGGCGCCGGCGCTCGTCGGAGTTGCCGCGCTGGCGATGGTGCCGGATTAGGCGGCGAATCACCTTCTGAATCGCGAGCTGCTGGGCATGCTCTTTCTTGACGCGCGGGCTGAAAGTGTCTCTGTGGTAGTAGCGTCCCTGGCGATGCACCAGCGAACTCTGGATCAGACCGATCGCGTCCTTCCATTTCGCCTCGGGCAGCCCGGCGATGCGCAGCTCGGAACGGACATCGCGCGCAGTGACGTGCCCTTGTCGCTTCGCCAGCCGCAGGACCGCATCGGCAACCGGTTGTAGATCGGGGGCGCTCATGAAAGGATTCTTTTAGGAAAGTTCCGATGCAAAAGCAACGCCGAGGCAGCCGTTTAGCCGCAACGCCGCAGGCATGCGAGGATGCGAGGATGCGAGGAATGCGAGGGCGAATCCATTCAACGGCTTGCGGTAATCGTCAACCACAGCGAATCGGTAGCACGCCCGAAATCAGCGAGGGTCACGGTGGCCGTGCGGGTCGCGCCGTCCTTGGCGGTGCCGATGATGCGAATCGGTCTGGCGAACAGCGTATTCGCGGTGGTGCGTAGCGTGACGCCCTTTGCCGACGTCGTCACGGCGACCTCTTTCGGCGCTCCCTCAACGCGTAAGGCGATGTCGCCCTTGAAACCGCCGTTCCGCGTAATCGTGACCGGAATCTCGAGCGGCTTCGCGGCGCTCAGCGTGAAGGTGTCGGTGGCGACGCTCAGCGAAAAATCGGGTGTCGGCGGCGCGATGCGCAGGCGATAGGCGTGCCGGAAGCTGCCGCTATTGGCCAGGTCGCGCACCTCGATGCGATAGGCGCCGTCTTGGGTCGCGGTGAAATCAAGCGACGGATCGGCGCCGATCTTGGCGGCCTTGTTTTGGACCAGCACCTTGCCGGCCGAATCGGTGACGATCAGGACCGGATCGAGTGGGAAGCCGAGCGTGCGTGATTCGATGCGAAACGCAAGCTTCTGTCCCTTCCGCGCGTTGAACGAATAGACGTCGATGTCGCCGCGCTTTTCAAGTTTGCCGGTGATCGTGATCGGCGGCACGACTTCGCGCGTGGTCGCCGATTTTGCGATGGCGGGATTCGGGTCCTGCCGCACCTGGAAGGTGCCGGTGATGCGCGGATCGAAGAGCGTGAGCAGGCTCGCGCCGGGTCGCGGGGTAACCGTGGTCGTTTGCAGGTCCGGCGGCAGGTTCCAGCCGATCAAGTCGACCTTGGTCGGGGCTGAATCAGGGATGGCGAGCGGATAGGCGTATTCGACATAAGGGCCGGTCGTAAGCGTGAGCCGATAGATAAACGTTTCCTTGCCGGCGAAACGCACCGTAGCGTCGGGCATGGCCGGGAAGGCGAAGATGCGGACGAGGTAAACGCCGTCCTTCGGCGCCACGAACGCAATCTGCGGATCGAGGCCGTGGTAGTCGTCGTTCTGTTCGAGGACGAAGCCGTCGGCGGACAGGATCTGCATGACGCCGTCCATCGGCGAGCGCAGCGTGTGATGGGCCTCGAGCGAGGCGACGAGCGTCTGCCCCTTCGTCAGCTTGACGGCGAAGGTGTCGACGTCATCGGTTTTGCCGAGCCGGCCGTTGACGACGACGCTCGGCTGCGTGATGACCTGCGGCTTCTTCGGATCGTCGTTCGGCTCCTGCTCCGTGATCTCGGGAAGCAGGCCGACGAGGAACGGGCGGGCGACGCTCGCGCCTTCGTCGTTGTAGAGGCGGATCCAGCGGACGCCCGGCTCGGCGTCCTTGGCGATGGTGATGTCGAGCTTGCCACTGGCCTTCGCGGGCTTGACGTCGATGCCATTGCCTTCGACGTGCGCCTTCACGGGCCACGGCGCGAACGTGCCGGCGGCGGTGATCGTGACGGTGCCGCCGCGCTGGGCGCCGGCGGGGAAGAAATAGTCGAGCTTGGGGGGAGCAGCGTGCAGCGATGCGGGGAAGGCGAGAAAAATGCAGAGAAGGACGCGCGTGGTCATGGTGTTCCCCGGGAATGAATTCCAGGGGTTCGCGCGGTCGCTCGCCCCTGGGCTTTCATCTTATCCCCGGCGATTCATCAAGGCACTGCGATGTGCGTGACACGCACCAGCGGCCGGCCTTCGCGCTCGCCTTCGCGGGCGCCGAAGACGGCGATCGTGCGGCCGATATACTGGTCGAGCGAACCGCCGTCACGTGCCAGGACGTAGGCGATGATCTCGCCGCTGGCGGCCTGCAGGCTCCAGCCATTGCCGCTGGAACGGAGCGTGCCGTATGGCGTCCAACTCTTGGCGGCCTCGCTCGACGTGCCTCGGCTCACGGCACGCATCGGGCGAACGTCGCTGTCTTCGCCCTTGACCTTGCGCCAGTTGGTTTCGAGGTACGTCGAGGACTGCAAATCGCTGATGCGTAGATCGAGCTTGTCCCCCTTCAGCTCGAACGCCGACGGGCGCGATTCGCTCACGTTGCCGCTGACCTTTTGAATGCGCACATCCGCCATGCCCTCGAGCACCAGGCGGTCATCGTGCAACGGCAGAATTAGCTGGTCACAGGAGCCATTCAAGCAATCGCCGGTGATCGTGACCTTGCCCCTGGCCTTCATGCAGCCGGCGACGGTTTGCAGATCAAGGCTTTGGCAGACGATCTTGAACTCGTGCTTCTTGTTGACGGTGGCGGTAACAACGGTGCGGCCATCGACCACCTCGACGTACAGGCTCCACGCGCTCCCCTTCAGCTTGATCGGCTCGGTCGCGATCGCAGGCTTGATCGGCGTCGGATCGACGACCGGTACATTCTGCGGGACCAGGTTGCCAGGCGGCGGCGCAATTCCGATCTGCTTTGACATCGGCAGATTCTTCATCGGCAGATTGCCTGCCGGCGGTGCGATGCGCTGTTCCGGCTCCGCCTGCTTATTCGAGACCGGTGGCAACGGCAGCGAATTCTGTGTCTCCACTGCGGGCTTCGGCGACTCCGGCGGCGCCGGCAGCGGGGTCTGGTTCGGGGGAATGATGCCCGGCTTCTGCGTCGGCAGCGGCAGGTCGGCCGGCTTCGTGTCGCTCGGGAGCGGCCCAGGCTTCGGCAGATCTCCCACCGAAAGCGGCGCTAGCCCCGACCCTTCTCCGGGTGGCGTGGGCAGCGGCGTCGGCGCTTGCACCGCCGGCAATGGCAGTGGCTTGTCCTTGTCCGTGGCGTTCGACTTCGCCTCGAGCTTCTTCTTCAGAATCTCGAAGAGATCGTCGGTCCCTTTCTTTTCCGTCTTGGGGGCGTCCTGGGCGCCGATTTGATTCAACAGAAAACCTCCCGCGATCAGGCCAATGGCCAGCGCGAGAGTCACGCCGAAATAGAGTTTTCTTCGCATCGCAGCATCCTTGCTCGGGTGAATAGGGTAGAATTCAGCGACCCAGATTCTACCAGGGACCGCTTTTCCATGTCATCGCCAACTAGCCCCGCCCGATGTCTCGTACAGCCAAAAACTTACGGCGAGGTCGCAAAAATTGTCGGCGGCGACACCCTTACGAGGATGTCATCGAAACCGCTCGGAACTTGTTGTCCGGCGCTGCGTTGAAATCTTGTCCTGTCCACAGCACGTCTTTTCACCGAGAAAGGTACACCACATGCGAATTCGCCTCTTCCTTGCGATGGCCGCCGTGACGGTCCTTGCCGGCGCCGCCGACGCTCAGCAGAAACATCCGTATCACCACTTTCATCACGCCTTGTGGGAGCTGCGCGATGCTCGCAAGGAACTGATGGAAGCCAAGCACGATTTCGGCGGGCATAAGGAAAAAGCCCTGCTCGCCATTCACGACGCGATCAAGCAGCTCGACCTGATCTTGGCCTACATGGGTGACAACGTCCGCGGCGTGCCGACGCGTGGCGA
>DASRSQ010000948.1:0-4906 GCA_035656475.1 Gemmataceae bacterium
GTCGATCCCGAGCGGTTCAAACTCATCGTGAACGACGCCGAGGCGGCAAGGGTGCGGTCCATCTTTGAGCTGTATGTGGAACATCAATCGCTGCTGCCCGTGGTCCAGGAACTCGAGCGACGTGGTTGGCGGAACAAACGCTGGACGACACGCAAGGGAGTTGATCGCGGCGACAAGGTATTCACGCGGACCAACCTGTACAAGTTGCTCACCAACATCGCGTACATCGGCAAAATCCGCTACAAGGACGAGGTACATGACGGCGAGCACCAAGCCATCGTGGACATCGGTGTCTGGCAGCGCGTGCAGGCATTGCTGGAGCGCAATGGCCGCACCGCCGGTGCCATGGTCCGAAACAAGTTCGGGGCCCTGCTCAAGGGCATGCTGCGATGCGTGCCGTGTGGCTGCGCCATGACGCCCAGTCACAGCACCCGAGGCAACAAGCGCTACCGCTACTACGTGTGTTCGAACGCCCAGAAGCGCGGCTGGCAGACGTGCCCTTCCAAGTCGATCCCGGCGGGCGAGATTGAGCAGTTCGTCGTCGAGCGCATCAAGTGCATTGGCAAGGATCCAACCTTGGTAAGCGAGACTTTCGCCGCAGTCAACGCCGAGTGCGCCGCCCAGATCGCCAGCCTCAAGATGGAGCTCAAGGGACTGAACGGAGACATCGTTCGTTGGAACAACGAGGCCCGCGCCCTTGCCCGAAAGAAGCCCGGCAGCGACCCGCAATACGTCGCCAAGCTCTCCGATTATCAGGAGCGCATTGGCCACGCCGAGCGTCGAGCGACTGAGATCCACCAGCAGATCGACATCCTCGAGCAGGGAACGTTGGACGAATACGAGGTCGAGACCGCGCTGGCGACATTCGATCCGCTTTGGGAGTCGCTGACGCTGCGCGAGCGAGGCCGCATCATTCAACTTCTCGTCGAGCGCGTCGATTACGACGGCAGCGCCGGCAAGTTATCTATCACCTTCCATCCCACGGGCATCAAGGCATTGGCGGTCGAGTTGACGCAGCCACGCAAGGAGAAGTCCGCATGAGTCAGTTGACCTACGAATGCAACGTTCAATTTCGCCGAGGCCGGGGAAACCGTCGAAAGATGCAACCGGGCCAGGAGCCGCCAAAGCCGTCGCGGGAGTCGGGCCGCATTCCCCGCGTGTCCCGCCTGATGGCGCTAGCCATGCGTTTCGAGCAGTACCTGCACGACGGCGTTGTCGCGGACCAGGCTGAGCTTGCCGAGCTTGGGCAGGTCACCCGCGCCCGCATCAGCCAGATCATGAACTTGCTGAACCTTGCGCCCGACATTCAGGAGGCGCTGCTGTTCCTGCCGCGCACAGC
Organism: Gemmataceae bacterium; assembly: GCA_035656475.1. Classification (GTDB taxonomy): domain Bacteria; phylum Planctomycetota; class Planctomycetia; order Gemmatales; family Gemmataceae; genus SIAQ01. The sequence goes on from DASRSQ010000948.1 coordinate 1,340, forward strand.
GCGCGGCCGCGATCCGATCATCCTGCGAGATCTGCTTCCGATAGCATCGGTGATGGCTTGGCATAAGCAACGAGCGCTATGGCGTCAGCTCGTCAGCACTCACGCTCGTCAGCGAATTAACGCGTAAAGATTGATTGCCTGCCAGATTTTTGGTTCCTCCTGGCGGGATTTTGCGAGCGCGATACGTACGGAACGAGTCGCGATCGGCAGCAGAGTTACTTTTTCTGGTCCGAATATCCGCAACTATGGGTGACAAAATGAGTAGCGACAAAAACACTGAAAAAACCGGACAACCCCAAAGTACGGAACGAGACTGCCTTTGCATCGAATGGTATGCCGAAGGCCAAACTCGAGTCGTCGATGTGGACGGTATTGAGATCGCTGTTCGCCTCGTCGGCCGACGCGGCCGACGAGCAAGGATCGCGATTAGCGGACCGCCCGGAACGGTTTTCCGCGCAGAAGATGGTCGTCGTACCTGACAGTCGACCAATGCGGAATTCAACCACACCTGCCTCGGTGTGGCGGACCGACGCGCGCTTAAGTGAAGGATGTTGGACCGCCGCAACCTGCGGACTTGGCCGATATTGAACTTTACAATCCACGTTCCACCAGAAAAATGGTCTGGCTTCGAATGCCGACCATGTGCGTGCCGGCATCCTAAGCTGACCAATGGACTCGCAAACGTGTATTCGCCAGTCTCCTCGGCGGCGACACCGAGCGGAGCAAGTATAAACCTTGCACGATTGCTCGGTCCCGCACTCATCGCGGGTTGGCTCGAACACCTCTGGATTTACCTGGCGGCACCAGTGCCATGCCAGCCCGCTGGTGCGTACATGAAAATGCTGCAACGGGCAGGTCCATGCCTCCGATGGGGCATGCTGAATGTGGGCGCCGCCTCAGAATCCCTTCCACGAGCAGGACGTTCAGCCGCTCCCCGAATCCAGCATTCGGAGTAACCGAAACTTCCATTCCAACCATCACGTACCAATCTCGCCCGAAGTGGGTACGGATCCCTGGCGTGATACTAGCCCGTGGCCATCTTCATTTTTGCGATCTGCTTCGTGGCATCGTCCTCAATTCCGCGAAGAGACTCGCCAACGAGCAAGCTGAACAGTCCCCAAGCGGGCATCGACACCAAGGTTGGTCCGACATCGTTCACGAGCAGAACGGCGATCTGTTTGATCTCTTTCCCGACGACTGAATCGGGATGAAATAACGACGGCGGCACGGGCTGCGCAAGCTGAAGGCTCGCCACACAACCGACTAGCTCAGCACGCGCAACTGCACGCTGCTTCACCGGCAGGGCGGACAGGAGGACAGAAAAACGATATGCAGCATCGGAGAAGAGCCGCCCGCCCTGATCGCCGAACACTTTGGTTGGGCATTCTTTCGTGGCAAGGCGACAGTCGAAAGCGGACGCCGCAGTTGCGGTTGTAGTTTGTTCTCCAGTGGGCGAATCCGGAACGCGAGACTGCCTTGACCCTGACGTGAGAGTGGTCACCATTCTAAGCCCTACCTTTCCTGTAGGATGGCCGGCTTCGTGTCAACCGATCCACCTGTACGCATACCGTCGGGGCGGTATACTTACAGGTGTCGATCCCGCGTAGCCGTGGGGTTGAACGCTGTGATCCGTCTGACGTTTTCGAGGCCTCATTGGGTCACAGCTTTTTCTTCGCGTTATTTCGTCGGAGGCGCTGTTTGGGCTTCCACAAATCGAACCAATTTGCGTCCACCTCATTCATTCCAAATACTACCCCATCTCCGTTTGAGAGGGCATCAACCTAAAAAGGTGAAATTGGGAATGGGCAAATCGTCTTCGCTTAGATCGTCGGACCAGATGCGCATGATGGAGCTAGTGGAAGAGTGCTGCCGCGTAGATCCCAGCCAGTGGGATCTACACGCTCTCCGCGGACTTTGTCAGATATCCGGTGCACGTGTGGTGAGCGGCGGCGAAGGCGTTTGGCCGCCAGGCTGTAAGCCGACACCTGTGTCTATTTTTGAATCGGGGTTTTCGGAGGACGAGCGCCGGCGGCTCGATGAATACATGAAACGGGCGGGACCGGCCGAAAACCCACTGTTTGACCAACTCGCTGAGCGGCGCGGACCCGTTATTACTCGCGTGCGGCAGCAGCTGATGCGCGACAAAGATTGGTACAAATCAAGAGTTTACAATGATTGGTTCAACTTGTGCCGTATTGACAACTCGCTGATATCGATTGGATATACGTCGGGGCATCAAGTCCATGCGGTTATATTGCATCGATGTATTAGGGAACGAAATTTCGACGAACGTGAACTGGCAATCGTCGATCTTTTTCATCGTTGGTTAATTCAGGCCATAGCGCAACGTCGTCTGAGAAGCGAGTTTGAACCAAACCCAGAACAGAGCCTGCCTCAACGACTTCGGGAGGTGCTCGAAGGCCTAAAGGGGCCGGGTAGTGAAAAGGAGATCGCGAAAGGCCTTCACTTGAGTAAGGACACCGTACACGGATACGTGACAAGTTTGTATCGGCGTTTCGGAGTTAATAGCCGAGCTGAATTAATGGATTGCCTACAGCGTGGTGCCCACCGCAAACAATGAAGCTGCTCCCGATAAGCGATTGCAGGCGCGAGATACGCTTAGCAGCCCGTTGATCAATTCGCAGCCTGTGCCTTCTTGAAAAGTGTGTTCAGATTGAGGCTCCGCTATCCGTCAAGAAGGGCTCTTCGCGTTTTAGTGTGGGTGAATTTTACTCTCTCACAGCGCTCCGACCCAGGAAATTATGCGGAAAACGCGCTTTTCATCCGCTAAAAAACTTGTCACGATCAGGCGATGGACATTCCTCGACACCTGCGTGACGTTTACCGCTTTCCCGGGCTGGTCCCGACCGCATCGGTGCAACGCCATGCAAGCGACGCCGGTGCCATCATTGTGCCGCTGCGTCGCCGCCGAAAAAAACGATCTGCGGCCATTGCGGACAAGTGCATCGACGTTTCTACGATCAACACCCGCGTCGGATTCGCGATCTTTCTTGTGGCGACAAACGCGTCTACCTCCTAGTGAATGTTCGACGCGTGGACTGCTGGCGTTGCGGCGCGGTCAAGACCGAACGCCTGGAGTGGTTGTCCGAGTTGCCGGGTTATACTCAGCGGTTTGCCATGTTTGTTGGCGCCCGCTGTCACGATACTCCCGTGAAGGTGGTCGCCGAGGAACTCAAGCTCGATTGGCACACCGTCAAGGAACTCGACAAGCCCTATATGAACGAGCAACTGCGGCGAGCCCCAACGCTGCATCCGATGGTCATCGGCGTCGACGAGATCTCGATGGGGCACGGGCATACCTACCGGATCGTCGTCAGCGATCTGCTCGAAGGTCGGCCCATCTGGTTCGGCGGCAAGGACCGCTCGGAAGCCAGTCTCGATGCCTTCTATGCCTGGCTTGGCCCCGCAAAATCCAAGGAAATCCGCCTGGCGGTCATGGACATGTGGAAGGCGTTTCGCTCATCGACGCTCAAGCCACAGAACGCTCCGCAGGCCACGATCCTTTACGACAAGTTCCATGTGCTGCGTCATCTGCAGGAGGCGATG
>DASRSQ010000949.1:0-4706 GCA_035656475.1 Gemmataceae bacterium
CGTGATTGCCAGGATTTCGCCCTCATTGGGACCCATCTTCCGTCATCACGATGAGGTTGGTCACGGAGGCTTCCCTGCTGAAACGGCCTAACGGCACCCTCGTGTCCCTTTCATCGAACCGTACATGGTGCGTGCTTCAACAACTGCCGGTTTGTGCCGAGTTGTCGGCACCGCTTCAACCAGGAGGCAACGATTCTCGGAATTTTCGGCAAGCCGCTCCTCCTTTTAGTGTCTGACACCGATTAATGTCTGACCGAGAATGCGCTTGGGCGGTGGCCCGACTGTAGTGGAAGGTTGTCGAGCGGCGGGTAACAGCATCTTAAGCAACTTTCTCCCGACGGTCAATGGTTTTCTCGCTTTTCTGTCAAGCCTCGTTAGAAATGTCCCTCGTTTCGCCTCAATAGAAATGTCCCCGTTTTCCGCCCCGCCGAGCGGGGATGGGGTGCAGGGGAAGGGGCTGGCGTTTGAGGCCCCTTCCCTTGCCCTCAGCCCGCAGTGGACGGCGGCGTTTGCCATCAGCTCAGCGCCGCGCGCAGCCTCACCGCCGCCCGCAGGTCCTCCCGCCAGGGATGATTCGCGGGCGGCGACCATTTGGCCCGCGTTGGCTTCGGCTGCGGCTCCGGTTTTGCTTTCTTCGGACGTTCGGTCAGCTCGTGCCAGCGGAGCCTGGTCTTGTCCAGCCATACGCTGACACTGCCGTTCCGGTGTTCTCGAACTAGCACAGTAGCGCCACTTCGCACCATCGCCTTCTGTCCCTCGCGATCGATTTGAAGCCAGCGATTTCCGTATTGCACGACCCAGTCCGGCGACACCTTGCGTTCCTCCTCCAGACAGAACACCTGCTCCACGTCGAGTCGCGCCGGCAGCGCCAGATGGTAGTCCGCCGCGTCGCGCGGCAAGACCGCGTATTTCGCGTTGTGCTCCCCCAGATACGTCTCTTCCAGATAGCGGTTCGCTTCTTCGTAGGTGCGGATCTTCTTGAGCCGCATCTTCTTGATCAGGCGATCCTGGTGCGTTCCGTGACCGCGCTCCACGCGCCCCTTCGCTTGCGGCGAGTTGGCTCCGATCAGCTCGATCCCCAGCTTCCGGCACATCCGCCCGAACTGCGTAATCGGCTCGATCCCTTGTTCCTTCTGCTTCGCCGTCGCCGCGTAGTGATACACATTCTTCCAGTCCAGGTACAGCGCCCGCGGCACTCCGTACGCCGTCACCCATGCCCGTAGTGCGTCCGCCACCGCCCACGTGCTCTCTTCGTCCGCAAATGTTCCGAGACTGGTGCTGGTCGCGTCATCCACCATGTGGATCAGACAACCCCGCGGGCCGCGCTCCTCCAGCCACTTCTCGAAGCTGCCATCCATCTGCACCAGTTCGCCAAAATGCGCTCGTCGCGCCCGCCGCTGCCGATATGGCTTGCGCTTCCGCTCTTTCGTCCACAAGCCCACGGCCAGCATCCAGCGGCGCAATGTCTCGGCATCGACCACAATGCCGTGATCGGCCTCCAAATGTTCCGCCGCCAGGGTCGGCCCGAATCGCTCGCCGGACCCTCCGCCGTACTCCTTTCTTACGATCTTCAAAATGCGTTCGCGTTCTTTGGCCGGCCTAGCCCGGTTCGATGGTTTGCCAGCGCTGCGGTGCACCAGCCCTTTCGGCCCACTCTCGGAATATCGAACGTAGATCCGCTTCAATTGCCGGTAGCTGAGTCCCAGCATCTCAGCGGCTTCTACTTGCGTCAGTTCGCCACCTTTGACCCTTTTCAGCACCCCCGCTCGTCGTACCTCTTCCTCGCTCATCCATGTCCTTCCCAACCGGACCTCCCAGTCCAGTTTGAAGGGACATTTCTATCGAGCTAATAGAGGGACATTATCATCGAGGCTCAACATGGTTTTCTCGCTTTTCCCATCGAGAATCGCTTTGAGCGCCCACATATCCTTGTGACCCATGACGCGACGAAAATTCTTCTCCGTCGCGAGCATGGCTGCGGCTGCCCACCGCTTCGCCATCGGTTTGTCCCGCCATCGACATACTCGCCTGGTCCGCCGGCGAACTCCCGAGTGAGGATTCTCAATCAAGTTCGTGCTGGCCAAGCAGCGATGTAGCGAAGGTGGTATGTCCATTCGATTGATCGTGAAACATTCCTCCATCCCTTCCCGCAGGCTGTCGGCCGCATCCGGGTGTTCCCTCTCCAGCCACTTCGCCAGTCTTTCCAGCTTCGCAATCCCTTCCTTGGCATCCAGTTTCCAGGCGGCCCGCATCAGCGATTTGGTCTGATCCTGCTGGTCCTTCGGCAGCCGTTCGGCCACGTTCCGCAGCTTGTGCTGGCGACATCTTTGCACCAGGCTCGCGCTGCCGAACACCGCATTGATCGCGGCCCGCAACGCCTTCGAACCATCGATCACGAACAGGCGCCGGCGTTCCGGTTTGACTCCTCGCCGCACCAGGTCCTCAAGCAAATCTTTTGCCGCGGCTGCGTTCTCGGTGGCTCCTTCCTGCAACCCGAGCACATGCTTCTGCCCCTGTTCATCCACCCCTATCGCCCCAATCACGCACTGATCGCCGAAGTGCATGCCATCGACGTAGATGATCAACAGATCCACGTCGTCGAAACGGCGGTTCAGTAGTTTGTCCAGTTGCGCCTCCGAGGCTTGGATGGAGGCCCGACTGACGCTGGATTTCGAGACCCCCACGGTGTCAGCCATTTTCGGAATCACCGCTCCATACTGCCGCGTCGATACGCCTTCCAGCAGGATCTCCAGCATCCGCGATCCCATCCCGGTTTGATCCTGCATTGCCTCGTAGGCCGGCACTGCCACCTCTGCCTGGACGCCACCACCCTTCTTGCGCAGCCGTGGCTTGTGCACTTTCAACTTCCGCTCTTTCAAGTACACGCTGCCGGCCTGCTTCCCATGCCAAAAGATGCCCTCCGCCCGCCTGCGTCCCTGCTGTGGTGGACCGGCCACCTGCTCGGCGGAGAGTTGCAACACCGTCTCAATCGTGGCTCGTCCCATGGCATTCACCAGATCGTCAATCGCCATCCGCGATTCGGTGATCAGCTCCACCATGGGCAAGATCTCTTGGCCGTTCTGGGCCAGGAACTCGGCCAGTTTCCGTTCGTTGACTTTACCCCGGTTATCCAGGGTGTGGTACTTTCGTTTCACGGTGGTTCTCCCTTCTAAGGTTTGGCAACCAGATTCTATGAGAATCAGGGGCAGAACCGCCGCTCAACTTCTCACTACCCTCGGGCCACCGCCTGCGCTTGGTCGTCTCGACCCGCCCGCGGGGTCCAACGGTCCCAATCCTGGTGCATCGCAAACCGCCTGCGGGGAGTTTTCACTTGCTCCGCCCGACATCCCGATTCTGTCTGCGGTGTAACGGTCATCGACGTAGGGGGCCAAGTTTCTCGGAATTTTGCAGAACACCCGGAGGGGCATTGGTAAGCGGGCCAAATTGCTGTGGCTTCTGGTTGCCACCAACGGATACTCGGCGTGGAGGTGCCAGCCCTGGATTCTTCTTCGCTGCGCGGCAACGAAGACTGGGGGGCAAATATTCTCGGCATTTCCTGATTGCCGACGTGGCGGTACGGTCGGGGAGGTCTTCGATCGACTGGAAACAAAACCGTCATGTTCTTCTCAAGTCCGCCACGGCCAAGGCATTAAGGCATTGATGTTCGCCTCGGCGTCCTCCAATTGAGCGAAGGTTGCCGGTAATCGCAATCCGACAGCTCGATAGACCGCGCCGCATAGGACTACTCGACTACTGATTCAGCAGCCGATTGGTGACGATCCGCCTGCCATGGCAGCCCGGATTTCACGATCAATTCGAAGCAGCGCGTGATTGTCCGACAAGGCGCGATTGCTCCAACTGAGATTGCGCAGCCCGAATCTGGCCCTTGCAGCGACCGCAGTTCAAAAAGTGGAAATGGGACTCGTACCCCAGCCCCAACCACCCAGTCGGTGCGGCATTGCCCGGTGAGGAGCTGTGCTGGACATTGCCGGCAGCAACTTGCCGATCAATTCCAGGAAGCCGGACGGGCCTGTTCGAGCCGTACTGGATGGCGGACGCGCGCCGATCCGACGCGCGGCGAGGCGGACTTGCGGACCGCCTCCTCAGCCTTTTCGCCGGCACGAATCTCGTGGTCCTGCGAGAGAATCTCGGCTTGAGCGCGACGGCCAAGCGCAGCAACTCATCATCGCTTTTTGGCCTGATCACCCCACCTGCGACTGCGGATCAAGCAGGGAGTTTAGACGTTCTTCCGAGATTCCTGACTTTTCACGAGCCACGTCGCGGATCGTGCGGCCTGTGGTATAGGCCTCCTCCACTAGGACGGCAGCCTTCTCGTAGCCAATCTCGGCAGTCAGCGCTGTGCCCAGCGCGAGCGACCGTTCGACGAAGCCCTCGGCACGTGGCTGGTCGGCCTCCAATCCGTCTACGAGTTTTTCCGCAAAGTTCCTGGTCCCGGCGGCCAGCAGTTCGATGGCGTCAAGCAGGTCGAATGCCATCACAGGCATCATCACATTGAGCTCGAAATTGCCCGCGGCGGAGCACCACGCGATCGCGGCGTCATAGCCGATCACCTGTGCGCAAACCATCAGCAGGCTCTCTGCAATCACCGGGTTGACCTTACCGGGCATGATACTCGATCCGGGCTGGACTGCCGGCAGCTTCAATTCTCCCAATCCACAGCGCGGACCCGAACCAAGCCAGCGGAT
>DASRSQ010000950.1:0-13944 GCA_035656475.1 Gemmataceae bacterium
CAACCTGGAATGGACCACGGTAGCCGCGCCAATTAGCGGGCGCGTCAGCCAACGGCTGGTCACACCCGGGAATCTCATCATTGCCGATCAGACGCTTCTCACGACCATCGTCAGCCTCGATCCGATCTACGTCTACTTCACGGTGGATGAGCGCACGCTGCTGCGTTTGCGGGCCAAATACGCGGACACGACCGGCTCGCGCGATCCCGCGTTTGCCTCGCTGGAAATGGGGCTTGCTGACGAAAAGGGATACTCGCACAAAGGGACACTGAACTTCGAGGACAACACCGTCGATCAGAGCACGGGCACCATGCTCATGCGCGGCGTTTTCGCAAATCCGATCACCCCGGCTGGCGCGCGCCTCCTTTCGCCCGGTCTCTTCGCTCGCGTTCGCCTCAACATCGGCAAACCGCGTCCCGGCATCCTTGTCGCCGACCGCGCGATTGGCAACGATCAGGGAAAGAAATTCGTGTACGTGATCGCCGACAAGGCCGACGAGAAGACCGGCGAATTGAAAAAGGTTGTCGAGCGGCGATACATTCAGATCGGCGACCTCCATCAAGGCTTGCGCGAAATCAAGACTGCCACCAAGACCGGCAAGCTGCCGACCAGGCAGACAGTCGGTGCGTCCGAGGAAATTGTCGTGGCCGGCTTGCAGCGACTCCGGCCAGGTTCTCAGGTCACGCCCAAGCTGGTTGACATGCCCGTCGCGGAGGAGAAGGCGAAAAAAACCGGCATCCGGAAGAGCAATCCCAGTTCCCACTAGCCGGAGCCCAGGATGTTTTCGCGTTTTTTCATCGATCGGCCCATCTTCGCATCGGTGCTGTCGATGGTGATCACGCTCGCCGGCGCGATCGCGCTCTTTTCGTTGCCACTCGCGCAATACCCTCAAATCACGCCGCCGACAGTGCAGGTGTCGTGCGTCTACCCAGGCGCCGATGCCCAGGTGGTTGCCGAAACGGTGGCCGCGCCGATCGAGCAGCAAGTCAACGGAGTCGAGAACATGCTCTATCTCTTTTCGCAGAGCACCAACGACGGCCAGTACAACCTCACGGTGACGTTCGAGAACGGCGTGGATCTCGACATGGCCCAGGTGCTGGTGCAAAACCGCGTCAACCTCGCTCTGCCGTTGCTGCCGAACGTCATCAAACGCACCGGCGTAATCACCAAGAAGAAGTCTCCCGATATTCTCCTGGCAATTAGCCTCGTCTCAAAGGATGGCCGCTACGATCAGCTTTACCTCAGCAATTACGCCTATCTGCGCGTGCGCGACGAGATCACCCGCATCGAGGGGGTCGGCGACGTCTTCATTTTCGGCGAACGCGACTACAGCATGCGCATCTGGGTCGATCCCGACAAGCTCGCCTCGCGCGATCTGAGCGCCAGTGATGTCGCGAACGCAGTGCGCGAGCAAAACGTGGCCGTCGCGCTTGGCCAGATCGGTCAGCCCCCCGCGTTGACGGGGCAGCAGTTGCAAATTCCACTCACCACGATTGGCCGACTCGAATATGCCGAACAGTTCGGCGACATCGTCCTGAAGACGGGGTCCGATGGACGCGTCGTGCGCATCAAGGATGTTGCCCGTGTTGAACTTGGCGCCAAGAATATCGACGTCAATGCCAGCGTCAATGGCATGCCATCGGCTGCGCTCGGCATCTTTCAGTTGCCGGATGCCAACGCGTTCGACACGGCCGACCGCGTCCGCGCCAAGATGCAGGAGCTGGCGGAGGATTTTCCCGAAGGCCTCGAATACGTCATTCGCTATGACACGACGCCGTTCATTCGCGAGTCGATTGTCGAGGTAGTCAACACGCTTGAACATGCGGTGTTGCTGGTGGCCCTGGTGGTGCTGCTCTTCTTGCAAAACTGGCGTTCCGCGGTGATTCCGCTCATCGCGGTGCCGGTCGCGATCATCGGGACCTTTGCGGTAATGGCAGCTTTTGGATTCTCGCTCAATCATCTCACGTTATTCGGCCTGGTGCTGGCGATCGGCATCGTGGTCGATGATGCCATCGTCGTGGTCGAAGCGGTGGAACGGCAGATCGAGCAGGGGCAATCGCCGCGCGAGGCGGCGCTCAAGGCGATGGAGAAAGTGTCGGCGCCGGTGATCGCGGTGGGCATCGTGCTCAGCGCCGTCTTCGTTCCGTGCGCATTCGTCAGCGGTATCACCGGCCAGTTCTTCCGGCAGTTCGCACTGACCATCGCCGCGTCGACGCTGATTTCGACATTCAATTCGCTGACCCTGAGCCCGGCGTTGGCCGCCTTGATCTTGAAGCCCGTGGCCAGTCAGAAGGAGTCGGGGCCGCCATTGCCCGCCGCGGTGTACGCTCTGCTGGGCGCGTGGCTGGGCTGGATCGTCGGCGGTATTTTTCGGCCGGGCGAGGACCAGCCGGTGAGTTCCGAGTTTTCATGGAGGACGCTGCTTCCTTACGGTTGCGCGTTGATCGGCGTCATCCTCGGCTGGTTGGCGGCCCGCCCGATGAACTTCGCGCTCACCTGGATCTTCCGCGGCTTCAATCGCGCCCTCGAATGGTCCACTGCTGCCTATCTGCATGGCGTACGATCAACGCTGCGGCACTCCGTCATGGCGTTGATCCTGTACGTCTGCCTCATAGGCATTACCTGGATTGGCTTCAGCGGCATTCCCGGTCTGCCGGACTCGGCCGCCCGGGCTCGATTGCGATCGTTCACCATTGGCAGCGGCGTCGCCCGCGGCTTCATTCCCGATCAGGACCAGGGCTACCTTCTCGTCAACGTTCAGCTCCCCGACGCGGCCTCGGATGAGCGCACGCAGGAGGTGATGGCCAGGGTCGCCAAGATTGCCCAGGACACGCCCGGCGTTCACGACACGTTCGCAATCTCGGGACAATCGTTCGTGCTTAGCGCGTTCGGCTCCAACTTCGGATCGATGTTCGTCATTCTCGATCCATTCGAAAAGCGCCGATCAAGCGATCTCTATGGCGACACCATTGCCGCCAAGCTGCGCGGGCAGTTCAACGCCAAGATTCACGACGCGACGGTCGCCGTCTTCGGGCCCCCGCCGGTACGCGGCGTCGGCACGGCGGGCGGATTCAAATTCATGATCGAGGATCGTGGCGATCTCGGACTCGAAAACTTGCAAGAGATGACCGAGATCCTTTCGGCCGCGGGAAACAAGAATCGAGATCTGACCGGCCTCTTCGGCCTGTTTCGCGCCAACGTGCCGCAATGCTACGCGGACATCGATCGGCATCAGGCCGAGACCATGCGGGTGCCGATCCCCGACGTGTTCGATACGCTGCAGATCTATCTCGGCTCGCTCTATGTCAACGACTTCAATCGCTTCGGGCGGACCTGGCAGGTCCTGATCCAGGCGGAGGATCGCTTTCGCGCCCAACCCGAGGACGTCGGCCGGCTGCAGGTGCGCAATTCTCAGGGCAAGATGGCACGCATGGGATCATTGGTGACCGTCGAGGAGATCCAGGGACCGCTGCTCCTGTCACGCTACAACATGTATCGCGCCTCGTTCATCAACGGGAGCGCGGCCCCCGGCGTGAGCAGCGGCCAGGCCATTGCGACCATGGAGAAGCTCGCCAGGGAGAAGCTGCCCGAGAGCATGGCATACGAATGGACCGAAATGGCGTTCCTGGAACAACAGGCAGGCAACACCGGCATGATCGTCTTTGGCTTTTCCGTGGCGATGGTGTTCCTCGTACTTGCCGCACTCTACGAGAGCTGGTCGTTGCCACTGGCGGTAATTCTCGTCGTGCCGCTTTGTCTCCTGAGCGCGATCGTCGGCGTCATTGTGGCGGACATGGACGTCAACATCTTCACGCAGATCGGTTTCATCGTGCTCGTCGGCCTCGCGAGCAAGAATGCCATCCTGATCGTCGAGTACGCCAAGGTGCTGCGCGAGAACGGCGCGCCACGGTTGGAGGCGACGCTACAAGCGTGCGAGCTGCGTTTGCGACCGATCATCATGACGTCTTTCGCATTCATTCTCGGCGTGTTGCCGCTGTTGCTATCGACGGGCGCCGGCGCGGAAATGCGGCGCACGCTCGGCACCGCAGTCTTCAGCGGCATGATTGGCGTGACGCTTTTCGGGATTTTTCTGACGCCGGTGTTCTTTTACGTCACCGCGGCATGGATGAAGGAAAGTGGGCGCCGTCCGCCCGCTTCTGCGAAGCGAGCCTGAACGAGGTTGCAATGTTCTCACGTTTCTTCATTCAGCGACCGATCTTTGCCGCGGTGCTATCGATCATCATCACGCTCGGCGGCGGAATTGCGGTGTTCACGCTGCCGATCGCGCAGTACCCGGACATCACGCCGCCGACGGTCGAGGTGTCCGCGGTCTATCCCGGCGCCAACGCCAAGGTCGTGGCGGACACCATCGCGGCGCCGATTGAACAGCAAGTCAACGGCGTGGAAGGGATGATGTACATGTCGTCGCAATGCACCAATGACGGCACCTACACCCTGACCGTGACCTTTCGCATGGGCAGCAACATTAACATGGCCCAGATCCTCGTTCAGAACCGTGTCGCCATGGCTCAGCCGGTGCTTCCCGATCTCGTGCAGCGGCGCGGCGTGTCGGTGAAGAAAAAGTCGCCGAGCATTCTGATGATCGTGAACCTTTTCTCGCCTGACGGAAGTTTGAATGCCCTTGACCTCAGCAACTATGCCACGATTCAGTTGCGCGACGAACTGTCGCGATTGAGCGGCGTCGGCGATATCACCTACTTGGGGCAACGCGACTACAGCATGCGTATCTGGCTCGACCCGCGCAAGCTGACGTCGCGGAACCTCTCCGCGGGCGACGTGGTTGCGACGATCCAGCAGCAGAATATTCAGGTGGCCGCGGGCCAGATCGGTCAGCCGCCCGCGCCGAAGGGGCAGGAGTTTCAGTACACGCTTACCACGCTCGGCAGGCTCGTCGACGAAAAGCAGTTCGGCAACATGGTGCTCAAGGCAGCGACCGCTCCGCCAACGAATACCACCAGCGTCTTGCCCCAGCCGCCGGGTATCGTGCTTATGCGCGACGTCGCCCGCATCGAGCTTGGGGCACAGTCCTACGACCAGACTTGCTCGCTGGACGGCAAACCGTCGGTCGCGTTGTCGGTTTATCAGCTTCCTGGATCCAACGCGTTGAAGACCGCCGACCTCGTGCGCGCCAAGATGTCAGAATTGCGCGAGCGTTTTCCCGAAGGGCTCGACTATGCAATCGTCTATGACACGACGCCGTTCATTCGCGAATCGATTACCGAAGTGTTTCGCACCCTGCGCGACGCGGTGTTGCTCGTCGCCTTCGTCGTGCTGCTGTTCCTGCAAAGCTGGCGCTCGGCAATCATTCCGCTCATCGCCGTCCCGGTCGCCATCGTCGGCACATTCGCGGTCATGGTGGCATTCGGTTTCTCATTGAACAATCTCACCCTGTTCGGCCTGGTTCTCGCCATTGGCATCGTGGTCGATGACGCGATCGTGGTTGTCGAAGCGATTGAGAGGCAGATCGAGGAGGGTCTGGAGCCGCGCGAAGCGGCAATCAAGGCGATGAGCCTGGTATCTGGGCCAGTCATCGCCATTGGCCTGGTGCTGTCGGCAGTGTTTGTCCCCTGCGCCTTCATCGCCGGCATCGAGGGACAGTTCTTCCGCCAGTTTGCCTTGACCATCGCGGTCTCGACGCTCATCTCGGCGTTCAACTCGCTGACGCTGAGCCCCGCCCTGGCGGCGCTGCTGTTGCGTAAGCGCGACAAGGCGGACGGGAACGTGGCACAACGCGTGGTGTTGCCACGTATCGGCTACGCGCTGCTGGGCGGTTGGCTCGGCTGGGTGATCGCGTCGATGATCCTGGACTGGGCCGTGCCGCCGTCCGAGGAGCAGCCGCGGACCTGGATGCTCGAGTTATCGCCGCTCGTTGGCGTGGTGGTGTTTGCGGTTGTCGGCTGGTTCGCGTCATCGCCTTTGAACTGGCTGCTGGGCAATGCCTTTCACTGGTTCAACGTCGGCTTCGAGCGAGTCACGGGCTGGTACGTTCGTGCCGTTGGCGGCTTGCTGCGCATCAGTGCGATCGTGATCGTTGTCTACGGCGGATTGCTCGGGCTGACTGTGTTCGGCTTTCTCAAGGCACCCACCGGTTTCATCCCGGAGCAGGATCAGGGCTTTCTGCTGGTCAACCTACAGATGCCGGACGCGTGGTCGCTGGAGCGCACCGAGCAGACGATGCGCGTGCTGGAGGAAACCGCGCGCAAAACGGCGGGAGTCAAGCATACGGTCGCGATCGCCGGGCAGTCGATGCTGCTCAATGCGAACGCGCCGAATTACGGCTCGATGTACGTGATGCTGGACGACTTCGACAAGCGCAATTCCTCCGACTTGTCCGCGGATACCATCAGCGCGTCGTTACAATCCTCCATGCAAAAGGCGACACGCGATGGAGTCGTGAATCTATTCAGCGCCCCGCCGATTGCGGGACTTGGGACTGCGGGCGGGTTCAGGATCATCCTCGAAGATCGCGGTGAGCTCGGGATGGATTCGCTTCAGAAGACTTCGGAAAAAATTATCGCTTGTGGCGAGAGGACGCAACAGCTCACCGGCATGTTCACGAGCCTGCGCGCCGATACGCCCTGGCTGAACCTCGATATCGATCGGGTGCAGGCCAAGTCGCGCGGCGTATCCATCGGGGAGCTGTTCACGACGTTGCAAGTCAACCTCGGCTCGCTCTATGTCAACGACTTCAATCGCTTTGGCCGCACCTGGCAGGTCAATGTGCAGGCGACGGACGCGTACCGTATGCAGATCAAGGAACTCGTCAACATCCAGGTGCGCAACACCGACAACAAGATGATTCCACTGACGGAGTTGATGTCCGTGAGCGAGGTGCCAGGCCCGAATCTGATCGCGAGATACAACATGTATCCTGATACCGCGATCAACGGCACGCCCACTGCCGGCACCAGTTCCGGCGACGCCATCCGCCTGATGGAGCAGATCACTCGCAAGGAACTGGAGAAATCCATGCGGCTCGAATGGACCGAGCTTGCCTTCTTGCAACTGCAGACCGGCAACACCGCGCTGTGGGTATTCCTGCTCGCGGTCGTGCTCGTTTTCCTTGTCCTGGCGGCCCAGTATGAAAGCTGGTCGCTGCCGCTCGCGGTAATTCTTGTCGTGCCGATGTGCTTGCTTTGCTCGATTGTCGGCGTGACGATTGCCCGCATGGACGTCAACATCTTCACGCAGATCGGCTACGTGGTGCTCATCGGCCTGGCCTGCAAGAATGCGATTCTCATCGTCGAGTACGCGAAAGCGCAACACGATGAAGGAAAGTCGCCGTACGACGCGACGCTCGAGGCAGTCAAGCTGCGTCTGCGGCCGATCGTGATGACGTCATTCGCGTTTATTCTCGGCGTGGTGCCACTGATCCTGTCGCACGGCGCCGGCGCAGAGATGCGGCGTATTCTCGGCATCGCCGTCTTTTCCGGCATGCTCGGCGTCACCGCCTTCGGAGTTTTTCTGACACCAGTGTTCTACTACGCAATCCAATTCCTAAACGATCGTTGGTTCCGAAGCGATAAAACCGACTCGCACGTCGAAATGGAACCCGAAGAGAACACATTGCCAAGCTGATCAAAGATGGGGAGCCACTGGAGCACCGCGGTGCGGCTCGGCCGACCGCGCAGCCATCGTCGGCAACGCCATTGGTTCGGCGTCAGGCTGAACCACTTCTTGCCTTGAAAATCGGATCGCTGCAGCATCCGGGTACGCTGATGCGAGCGAAGCACGCGCGGTTCAGGCAGCGTGCCCCAACTTCGCGCTATTTCTTTTCGTACCCCGTGGTCTTGGCGGTCTTGGGGCCCTGGAACAGCATGTAGCCGGGGCGGTCGCGCCAGCTCGACGGACCGGCGAGGATCTTGCCGTGGGCCAGGACCGATTCGCGGACGGTTTTTTCGCGCGCGTTGTAAGACGGCGAGCCGTCGCGGTCGCCGGCGAACAGGCCGAAGTCGTTGCTCGCCACCATGACGATGTCGATCCCCTCGACCTCGTTCAGGATGTTGTTGATGACTCCGACGCCCGCCGGGCTCTCGATCTGGATCATGACCAGGATATTGTTGTTGGCGTTGGTGGCATATCCCTCGCCCCAGAGGGATTTGGCCTGATTTTGGCCCGAACTCCGCCGCCCCCATGGCCTGACGTTCGGGTTGTCCCGATCACCGATCGGAAATTTGGAATACAACACCGCGTTGCGGGCCTCCTCGACCGACTCGACCATCGGCACGACAATGCCCAGGGCGCCGGCATCACAGGCTTTCAGGATGTCGCCGACGTTGGCGGACGGCACGCGCACGAACGGGATGCACCCCGCTTCCGCGACCACCTTGATCAGTTGCTGCGTTTCCCGCCAGGTGATCGTGCTGTGCTGCATCTCGATCCAGATGAAGTCCTGGCCCTCGCAGGCTTTCTTGGCGGCTTCGAGGTCGGGCTCAATGAGCGTGTTGCTGAAGATTTGCTGGCCGGCCTTGAGTTTCGTGATCACGGTATTGAAGGTAAGCGAACCAGGCTGCATGTCTTTCTGCTCCTTGGGATGTTGCACACAATCTAGTGCCGTTTTCAGCTGACAACTTTCCCGTCGCAAGCCATTGATATAGGGAGATTTACGCGCATCTGCAAAGGACGGGTTGGAATAGGACACCTCCAGGGGCATGCATGAGGGTTTTGCCTCTGGGGGTGTACCATGAAAGACACGGTTAAGGTACGCCCACTTCGCCCGTATGAAAAGATCAAGTTGCACCCCCTGAAAAAACTGAGACGCAACACCGTGAACAGTCGCAACGCCCGTATCATCCTGATCGCTGTCAACCATCCTCCCAATCGCAGGATTGCCGAGATGGCCGTCTGCTCGGTGCAATGGGTGCGGCAGATCATTCATCGCTTCAACGACCACGGCATCGACGGCATCACCTGGTATGCTTCTGTCGCAGACACCCACCGCCGTCAGCGCATTTCCGCTGCCGAAGTGATCTCCAGCCCCTCGTTCCCAAACTCCGTTTCCCGGCTCGTACGGGTCGGTGAACGAGACATCTTATCGCAGCACAGATAAAAAGTCGGGAGCCGGGAGGGCGAGGCTCCTGCCGAGCCTTGGACTTTCAGCGGGTTCACGGCTCGGCGGAGCCTCGCCCTCCGGACACCTTAGCTGTGACAGCCCATTAGTCGCGGCACAGGTCAAGCCGGGAACGGAGTTTCCAAAGGCGCGTTCGCAAACGGATTTTGGGAACGAGGGGCGAGGGGCGAGAGGCCTACAGCATCTCACTTCTTGAGATGCTTGGCGAAGAAGGCGAGCATCGCCTTCTCGGCGGTTTCCGCGTCTTTGCCCTGGAAGCCGTGCCCCGCCTTTTGCAGCGTCAACAGTTCCGCCTCCACGCCGCACGCCTTGAGGCGATCGATCATCCACACGGCCTGCTCATGGGCGACGTACTTGTCCTCGGTGCCGTGAATGCACAGCGTCGGAGCGGCGTTGGGCGTCACCCAGTTGAGCGGACTGCTGACGATGTGCTTGTGCAACGCCGTCTTCAGATCGCCGCCGAGCCACAGCGGCAGCACCTGGGCGGCATCCACGCTCTTGCCATACGACTTCGTGAAATCGCTCGGGCCATAATAGTTGACCACGCACGCCACCCGGCTCGACTGATCCGGATTGCCGCCGTCCCCTTCGAATTGCTTGACGTCGGCGGTGACCGCGAGGAACTGGGCGAGATGTCCGCCCGCCGATCCGCCCATGACGCCGACGCGCTCCGGATCGATCTTGTACTTCTTGGCATTGGCGCGAACCCAGCGCACCGCCGCCTTCGTGTCATGGACCGCCGCCGGGAACTGGTACTTCGGCGCGAGCCGATAGCTCACGGTGACGGCGACGTAACCCTGCTCGGCAAGACGGATGCACTGCGCATCGTAGCTGTGACGCGTCCCGGCCCGGAAGCCGCCGCCGTGAATGCAGACGATCGCGGGAAACGGGCCATCCCCCTTCGCTGGCCGCGCCAGGTCGAGTTGCAGATGCTGATTGTCCGGATTGGCGTATTCGATATTCGGCTCGAACACAACGCTATCGGGAACCTTTATCTTTGGCTTCTGAGCCTGAGCAGGCGCGGCGATTACCAGGAAAACTGGAGTCATAGCGAGAACGAGCAGTCGGTGCATGATGGCCTCGATGTTGATGCGCGATGGTGGTGGGACAAAGTTATGATACGAGACCTGCCTGCAGCGACTCCTCATTCCCACGTTCTGCGTGGGGAACGCACTTCTTCGCACCGCTCCCGCGGTGCGGGCAGAATCCGTTAGAGGATCTTGCGGATAGTCAGCGAGTCGCAAAGTGCTCCGAGCCGCGCACGTCAGTAAGGGGTCAGCATCCATCGGAATCGCTTGCCATGATTCAGCCCGCTTACTGACGTGCGCGGCTCGGAACACTTTGCGGCTCGCTGCGGACGCAGAGAGCGCGACATTTCACTTGGACACGGTCCCAGCATAGGAATACAGGTTGCGCTGGCGCGGATCACAGAGGTTACAGGAATTGAATTCCGCCAGCGCGCGATGCATGTCCGCCGCGAGCGCCGGAGCATCCGCGGCAGAGGCGCGTCTTGCCCGCGCGCAAAAGTCGGCGCCGATCTGGCGATACTCGGCGTGATCTGCAAGCAGAAAGGCCGCGTCGGGCGGCGCCTTGCCGGCGCGCTCCCGTTCCTCGCAGTAGATGGCGGCAATGAAGTAGAGCATCGCCACGGAAATCATCACCTCGAAGCGATCGAAGCAGGCGAAGCATGTCCCGGTGATCTGATCCATCCACGCCAGCTCGCTCAACACCATGTCGCTGTAGCGTGCCAACCGCCCTGCCCGCCCAGCGCCACGCCAGTCCTCCGCAAAGATCCGGCCAAGCCGTTCGACGGCGAACAGCGTTTGCGCAATGCCCGGACTCAGCCAGGCATCGAGGAAGCCGGCGGCGTGCGGCAACATCGCCCAGTCGACGCCCGCCGCCTGCGTCACGCGTCGCTGCAAGCGGCCCGTGCGCACGAACGGCCGGATCGCCTCCGCATGAGCGAACTGTGCCGCCAGCGATGGATACGCGCCGAGCAGCCGACGCCATTCCGCTTCGGCCGTCTCGCCGGTGCGCAGGGGATGCGCCTCGGGATTGAGCGAAAAGCCGGCACTGGTGACGCCGTCGTCGAAGCGCAACACCCACATCCAGCCATTGTCGATGATTTGATGCAACGCGGCCGCGTCGCACGGGAACGGATGGCCGACGGCGTGCGGCCCAAGAATATCTTGCCAGCGCGCAACGCCGGTGAAATGGCTGTACACCGCGCGCGAGCGCGTCTGCAACGCATCGTCACCCACCGACTCGAGGCCAAGGACTCGGCCCAGGACCTGGCCATCCCCCGTCGCATCGATGACGAAATCGGCGTCGATCTCGATTTCTTCCGCCGGACGAGTGCCCGACAGATGCCAGCCGCGGTCGTGGCGCACCTTGTGAATCTCTATGCCATCCAAGTATTGCACGCCGGCCTCACGCGCTTTGCCGACGAGGTATGCGTCGAAGTCCGCGCGCAGCCAGTGCGTGTCGGCACGCTCGTCGCTGGGGCTGGCCTCGACCAGCAGCAGGTTGTCGTTATCGGGCGTCGGCGTGAAAGGTTGGCCCGGCGAATGGCGGAAGAAGCTGAAGCCGCGCTTGAGGCCGCAGCGGACCTCGGGATAGGTTGCCTTCCAGGTGCCGTACTTGGTGAACGGCGCCAGCCAGTCTAGGCCGAACTGGCGGGCGATGGCGGCGAGCCGAAAGTCGGCGAGCGGCGTGGAGGATTCGCCGATGGCGAAGCGCGGATGGACGCCGCGCTCGAGCAGGGCGACCGCATAGCCCAGGCGGCGTGCGATGATGGCGAGCAGCGTGCCGCCGAAACCCGAGCCGACGATGGCGATGTCACAGACAAACCGGGTCATGGCATGGGCTCCAGCGTTTGCGACAGATTCATGCGGCCAAGCCGGGCGAGTCGCTCCGCGCGCTTCGGCGCGTCCGGCGAAATGGCGGCGAGATCCCACAGGTCGAGGAAGACGCGCCCCGCGCGCAACGACAGGCCATATTCGAGCGCCCGCTCCAGCGACTCCAGCGACGGCGGCGCGAACTGGCCGCGCCGCGCCAGCTCCTCCATCGCGCCATTGCCCGTGCGCGTCGCGATCAGACTGCAACACTCGACCTTGTGCGCGAACGCAAAATCGAGCGAGCGGCACGCCCACGCCAGCCCTTCCTCGTCCGTCAAGAACGGCGGCCGCACCAGGATGAACGCCCGCACCCCGATCGCTCGCTCGTGCAAGGCATCCGCGGCCCGCGCGAAATCGTCGAGCGTCATCTGCTTGTTGAGCCGGGGCAGCACCTCGGGATGCACCGTCTCCAACCCCATCGCGACTTCGAACTCGACGGCGAGCCGTTGCTGGAAATCCCAGCAGCGCGGGCCAATCAGGCGCGGATGGCATTCGACGATCACGCGCTGGAACCGATTGCTGATTTTGAGAATCTCCGCATAGTCCTCCGGCGGCACGGCATGCGGGTCGAAGAAGTTGCCGGAGTTGTAGAGCTTCAGGTGTCGCGAACGTGGCAAGCGGGCGAGGGCGAAACGAATTTGCTCGGTGATCTGCCCGGGCCCCACGCTCGTCGTTAGCGTGTTCTTCCACAGATCGCACATCAGGCAGCGAAACGGACATTCGCGATTCGTCAGGAACACCGTCGCGACCTCCACGATCTCGCCGTCACTCGAGCGCTCGGGTTCGACGAAGAACGCATACGGGCGCTCCGGCGATACCTCGTTACGCCCCGGCCGCTGCGCGACGATCCAGTCGGTGAGCGAAATGCCGCCGGTGTCAAGCGCGCGATTCATGCAACCTCTGGAAGATCTGCCGATAGGCGGACGCGCTTGCCGGAAACAGCGTCGCCGCTCGCTCGGTCGCGCCGTGCTGGAAGCGGCGCTTGGCGAAGATCGGCATGTCCATCCCGGTGACCGCCTTGACGCCGGCGGCGACCACCTGCCCCTTGAGATCATAAAGCCGCTGATGGTCCCAGCCGGTCAGTTCGATGAACGGAATCGCCTCGGCCACCGCGATCACGGTAGGACAAACGAACGGGCTGAGGCCGACGAAACCGGTTAATGCGAGCGGCGCATAGGTGCGAGCGTAACCCCGGCTCTGGCCGCCGGAATAGGTCAGCGAATGCTTGATCGCGTTGACGCCCCAACCTTCCTGATAGAGGAGCGGATTGTTGAGGACGCTGCGAATGGTCAGCTCGGGGTTGTCCTCGATCGGATAGTCCTTGAGGTTTTCGTCGCCGCCGTCGCCATCGAGCAGATAGGTCCAGTCGGGATAGCGTTGCCGTATGCCGCGACAGAGAGCGAGCGACATGGCGGCCGACTGGACGTCGAGCGGCTTGTAGTCCTCGATGGCGCGAATGGCGTCCTCGACACGGATATCGGCCGCGCGCACTTCGATTGCTTCGAGGAGGAGTTCGAGATCGAGCCGGCGCAGGAACTCACGGGCCTGGGCGAGATCGGGGCCGCCGCCATCGACGGCAAGCGTGAACGCCTTGAGTCGCGCGGGACTATCGCCGCGTTGGAGCAGCGCGTGATAGGCCAGCAGCAGGATCGCGCCGCTGTCGATGCCGCCGGAGAAGCAGACGCCAATCGGTGCGCGCGGCTCGATGCGCTCCAGCCAGCGTTCGATCTCGCGATAGACGGCGCCGAGGTAACGGGCGCCGATTTCATTCGCGTCGGCGGGCAAGGCATTGCGCGGCGCGGTGAAGAATCGCGTCAGCGTCGGATTCGGATCGGGGCAGCCGACCAGCTCGATGCGCACGACGTGATGTGCCGGCACCATGCGCGTGTACGACGTATGAAACTGATCCTCGAGCCCCAGCTCCGCAAGCTGCCGGTGAATGGTATCGATGCGATC
>DASRSQ010000951.1:0-3242 GCA_035656475.1 Gemmataceae bacterium
CCCCCCGCCCCTCTCCCAGAGGGAGAGGGGAGAAAACTCTGTTGTCCCCACCAATCGCTGCGCTCATGGTGGGGCTTGGGCTCTCCCATGTCATTTCGGTCCGTCTTCATCGCAATCGTGATTGGTTTCAGCCTGGTGCTCGCGGGCTTTCTGATCAATCGGCAACGCCCGGTCGCCGAGACGGCACAGAGTTCGGCGGACCTGGTCCGCGCGAGCGGCAAGTGCGCGGAGTGCCACATCACGCAGCACTACTCGATCGTGCACGAGTACGAGCTGAGCAAGCACGCCGCCAAGGGGATCAGTTGCCTGGAATGCCACCAACCCGCGGAGAAGCAGGGCAAGGTTGAGCATCACGGCTTCACCATTGCCAAGAATGTGACGGCGGCGAACTGCCGCAGTTGCCATGAGACGGAGTATCAGCAGTTTCTGCGCAGCCGACATGCGGCGCCGTCATGGGCAGCGGTCTACGGCGAAAAAGGGCTGTCAACCGAGCAGGTGGAGTTCTCGGAGAAGTTCCATCCTGGCGGCTGCAAGCGTCCCGCAAATGCACTGGTCGGACTCGAAGGAGAAGCCGCCGTCACCACCGGCTGCAACAAATGCCATGGGGTGGGCAAACCTAACCTCGACGGCTCGATTGGCACCTGCACCGCCTGCCACACGCGCCACACCGCCTCCGTCGAGATCGCTCGCTTGCCCAGCACCTGCGGGCAGTGCCACATGGGGCCCGATCATTCGCAGCTCGAGATCTACAACGAGTCCAAGCATGGCGTCATGTTCACTGCACAGCATGCCAAGCTCAAGCTCGACGCGGCGCCGAAAAAGCTGACCACGCGCGACATGTTCATTCCCACCTGCGCGACCTGTCACATGAGCGGCCTCAATGGCCAGAAGGTGACACACGACCCGAGCGAACGGCTGTCCTACCTGCTGGCCGCCGAGATTTCCAACAAGCGTCCGAATTTCGCTCTCGGCCAGGCGAACATGAAGGAGACTTGCGTCCAGTGTCACACGCGCCCTGTCATCGAGCACGTCTACGAGGAGGCGGAGAAGGCGGTCGCCAGCACCAATGAAAAGGTGAAGACCGCCAAGGACATCTACGAGAAATTGCGTAGCGACAAGATCATCACGGGCGGCCCGTTCTCGCATCCGATCGATTTCACCTACTTCGATCTCTGGCACTACTACGGCCGCACCGCCAAGCATGGCGCCTTCATGGGCGGACAGGATTTCGCCCAGTGGCACGGGAACTACCCGATCCTCCAGCACACGGTCGAGCTGAAATCGCAGGCCGAGGAATTGAGGAGGATCCATGCCAAGCACAAATAAGTGGTACCGCGACCCCGCGATCTGGCTTGAGCTGTTCGTGATCGTGAACATCGGCTTCCTGAGCCTGGATATCTGGCTCGCGCATTCGATCAATCTGTTCCGACACGACGCGGAATACATCCCGTTGTGGTTTTCCATGGTAGCGCCGCTGGTGCTGATCGCGGGACTGGTTGCGGGCCAGGCCCTGGGATGGACAACGGTGTGGCGCGATCTCGGCCATCTCGTCGGCTGGTGCGCCATCATCATCGGGCTCGTCGGCGTGGTGCTGCACCTCGATAGCCGATTCTTCCACGAGCGCACGATCAAGAGCCTGGTCTACGCCGCCCCGTTTGCCGCCCCGCTGGCGTACACTGGGCTCGGCTTGCTGCTGATTCTCAATCGCATGGTCGAACGCCAATCCGAGGAGTGGGCCCGCTGGGTGCTGTTGCTCGGTCTGGGCGGCGTCATCGGCAACTTCGTCTTCAGCCTGACCGATCACGCCCAGAACGGCTTCTATCACGTCACCGAATGGATCCCTGTCGCCAGCAGCGCCCTGGCCGTCGGCTTTCTCACGACGATCTACCTCACGCCGGTGACGCGGCGCTATCTCGGGCTGTGTGGCTTGGTTCTCGTGATCCAGGTGGCCGTCGGCCTGCTGGGCTTCGCGCTGCACAACGCGGCCAACTTGCACGGGCCATCGGCGGACGCGTTCGACAATTTCGTCTTCGGCGCGCCGGCGCTTGCGCCAATGTTGTTTCCGAATCTGGCGATCCTGTGCGGGATCGGGTTGTGGGTGTTGAAGGATCATTGCCCGTCGGAGGTGATTTCGCCGTCGGCCCCCGCCAGCCAATAAAATCACCTCATGCAACAAGTCCATCTACGCATCAATGACGCCGCCACTGGTCAGCCGACGCCGGTGCGGTTACGTATCACCGACGCCGAGGGCAACTACTACGTCCCTCACGGCCGACTGACCGAATTCGCGACCGGCGTCAACCAGGACGTCGGCGGCAACGTCATGCTCGGCGCCAAGCGCTGGGCGTACATCAATGGCGCCTGCGAAATTCTGCTGCCGCCCGGCAAGCTGCACGTCGAAGTCGCCAAGGGACCGGAATACAAGCCGATCGACGAAGACATCACGCTCATCGCCGGCAAGATGTCGCTGCGACTGACGATCGAACGCTGGAGCGATGTCCGCAAACAGGGCTGGCACTCCGGCGACACACGCGTCTGTTTTCTGCCGCCAGACACTGCGTTGCTCGAAGGCGCAGCCGAGGATGTCGCGGCGGTCATGCTGCTGATCAAGGAGACGACCAGCCAGGATGCCTTCGGCAAGGCGATGAAGGCGATTCCCAACATCGATGCGTTTGGCGGCCGCGATCTCTGGCTGCCGGGCCGGGCGTCGAATGTCGCCATCGGCACGCAGAATTCGCACAACGATCTCGGCGGCCTCGCGCTCCTCAACCCGCATCGCATCGTCTACCCGCTCGCCTTTGGCGGGCCCAATGGCAAAGAGGATTGGACGCTCGCCGACTGGTGCGATCAATGTCATCGCAAGAAGGGGCTCGTCGCCTGGACCGATCCGCTGCACGAGGCCGCCGACTTCCGCTATGGCGAGCCGCTCGCGGACCTGGTGCTCGGCAAGATCGACGCGTTCGAGGTGACGTTCTTCGAGGACTCACCGTTCGACGTGATGCCGGACTACTATCGGCTGCTTGATGCGGACCTGATCGTGCCGCTCGTGGGCGCGAGCGCGAAGGAGAGCAACGGCATCGCGCTCGGCTCGATGCGGACCTACGCTCAAGTTGAAGGCGAGGTCAGCCTCGATAACTGGATCGACGGGGTGCGCGCGGGCCGCACGTTCATCAGCAATGGCCCGCTGCTGCGCTGGTCCATCGACGGCAAGGTCCCAGGTAAAACGCTGG
This sequence comes from Gemmataceae bacterium, assembly GCA_035656475.1. Lineage (GTDB taxonomy): Bacteria > Planctomycetota > Planctomycetia > Gemmatales > Gemmataceae > SIAQ01. Next base: position 3,231 of record DASRSQ010000951.1, read on the forward strand.
AAGCCGACGGTC
>DASRSQ010000952.1:0-2561 GCA_035656475.1 Gemmataceae bacterium
CCCGGTGCATATATCCAGACTCAAATGGGCGGTTTTTTGTCTTTGCGAGGGCGCAGCTCGTCGGCACCGTACATTGATGGGGATGAATCGGTTTCACGCACCACCACGGCGTTTTCGAGCGAAGTGGATACCGGTTCTCACCGCAAGCCGCTTGAACAGGGGCTTGAACAAGGAAAAATTCGTTCCCGAAGATTGTCGCGCTTCCCTCAGTCAAAAACACGAATGACCTTCGACCGCATCCTCAGTTGCGCGGCTGCTCATCGTCTTTCGCGATCTCTCGCGCAATCTCTCTGGGCGCCTCTTCCTCTTTGCGCGTCGGGTGAGACCGCACGTAACGATAGCTGGCATAAAAGAGCAGGCCGCAACCAATGATCGCGCCAAATATCAAGAGGGGCATGGTGCTATCGTGCCTCCAACCGCGAAACAAGAGATCGCGCCTGCCATGAAGGGCGATCTTTCTGACAGAACTCTAGATCGCGGAAGGCGGAAAGAGCAATATCGGAGTTGGCGGTCGCGGCCGGAGCAAAGAACATGGGCCAGGAAGGCATGCCGCCGAGTGCCCCGAGGCGCAATCGGCCAAATACGCCGCCGGCCTGCCGGACAACCTTCCGGCCCAACGGCGCCCGCTGCCTTTCCTATTCGAGTCGAACGGTTCGGTGTCGTTCTTCACCAACGGGCTCGATCCGGTGCCGCGCAGCCGGCAGGTGTTCAATTTCCCTCGCCCCGAGACGGTGGCGGAATAGGCGTCCGCCTCGGCTGTCGCGGGGGAGCAAAACCCGGCTACCGCCGAACTGGGGTGATCAGCCAGCAACCGTCTGAACCACAACAGCCACACCGAATCCTGACGGCCGCTCGCTGGCTGAGGCGCTATCGAAAAGCGCGCGCTTCGCGAGCGGACTCCACCGTGCCCCGACTGGCCTGCGTTTACTCCGCTCCAGTGGCCTAGTTTTCCTCCGCCGTTGACACAGCAGCCCTCTTGCGACCGGAGATCATGGACGCGACCAGGTTTTCACGATGCTGGAAGCTCATGATGAGCACGCCGATGACGTGAGCCACGACGAGACCAACGGTCAGGTTGGCCAGGAATTCGTGGACGTGTTCGATCAGCTTGGAGCCCCAGTAGGCATCCGTGGTCATCATGTAGCCCGTGGCGCCCGTGCCGGCCAGCGCGATCAGGAGCGCCACGATCATCGCGCCGCCAGCTGGGTTGTGCCCGATATAGCGGGGAGCTCTGAGTATCACGACGTTGCGAACATAGGCGAGGATCTCTCGCGGCGGACGAACGAAGTTAGAAAATCGTGCATGCCGCGGACCGACGAAGCCCCAGCCGATGCGGGCCGCCAGGAGCCCGGCGATGGCGTAGCCGGCCGCGATGTGCACCCGCTCGAGCTCGTCACCGGTGGCGTAGGCGATCACGAAACAGGCAACCAGGGACCAGTGGAAGATCCGGACGAATGGATCCCAGACTTTGACCGTGGCCGGCGGCATCGCGCCGCCGGCTCCGATCATATTGCTCATGGTTCTCATTTGCGAACCGTCACATCTGGCCGATGATCCGGCCGTTGGTGGGGTCCACGAACAGTTCGACCCGGCTACCGTTTTTGTCGAGCGTGTAAAACTCGCCGCAGGCATTCTTGAGCTTGGCTTTCTGGACCTTGTAGCCTTCAGCCTCGACCTTGCCCTGCAACTGGTGCATCGGAAGCCACTGGGCCTCTGGGGCCGACGTGCATGGCTTGCCGAGGCTGCTAGCCTGGGCGGCAGCTGCCCCGAGCGTCACGGCGGCAATGGTAAGGATCGCTATCTTGCGCATAGGAGTCTCCTGACAGTGGCCGGCCACACCATGCGCCGGCGATGCGGGCAACCTTGCTAGAAGCGGCCTGACCGCGGCCTGTTGATCCAAGTCAGCGATTTGTCAGGTGATATCTGGCATCCATGTCTTTTAGAGAATGAGTTGTTTTCATGTGCCTGCGTCTGCGCCGAGTTTGTACCGTGATCCTTACGACTGCTTTTCTGGCGGCAGACTGCGGGTTGCCAGCATTTGCTCATGACCACGATGACGCAAGACGGGCCGTCGAAGCCGGTGAGATCCGTACCCTTACGGACATTCTGAATATCGTCAGGGGCAAGCTTCCCGGCGACATCGTCAGCGTAAAGCTCGAACGGGAAGCCGGCGCCTGGATGTACGAGTTGCGCGTCGTCGACGACAAGGGGCGGCTGTTCGAGATCCACGTCGATGCCCGCAGCGGCGAAGTCGAACGAACCAAGGAGAAGTGATGCGCGTGCTTGTTGTCGAGGACGACCAGCGGATCGCAACGGATGTCTCGCGCACGCTCGAAGCGTCCGGTTACGTAGTTGAAACGGTTGCGAACGGCGAAGACGCTTGGTTCCTCGGCGACACCGAGGACTATGGAGCCGTCATTCTCGATCTTGGCTTACCCGGAATGGATGGTCTTGCGGTCCTGAAGCGTTGGCGCGCCAACGGACGCCACATACCTGTCCTCGTTCTCACTGCGCGAGGAAGCTGGGCCGAGCGAGTGGACGGAATCGACGCTGGGGCCGAC
>DASRSQ010000953.1:0-2744 GCA_035656475.1 Gemmataceae bacterium
GGCGACCGGTAGATCCGCCGCAACAGGATCATTTCGATCAGCACGCCGAACGCCGCGACCGCGAGCGACGCCAGCACGATGCCGCCCCAGAACCCGAGCGCACCCGACAGCCGCTCTGTCAATGAATACGCGACGAACGCGCCGAGCATATAGAACGCGCCGTGGGCGAAATTGACAATCCGCGTCACACCGAAAATGATCGAGAGGCCCGACGCGACCAGGAACAGCGAGGCTGCACTGGCAAGGCCGGTCAGGAACTGAACGACGTAAAAGGCCATCTGCGATCCGCTTAAGGAAAAGAATGCCGCGGACGCACTGCGCCCGCGGCAGATGACGTCAGTCCTTGGGCCGAAGCTTTTCGACCTCGGCATCATCAGGCAGATAATCCGCGCCGTTGCGATAGACCGAATCCACCATCACGCCCTTGCCGTCCTTGAGTGCGGTCTTGCCCACGAAGGCACCGAGGGTCGACTGGTGATCGATCTTGCGGAAGGTGATCTCGCCGAACGGCGATGGCAGCTTGATGCCCTCGGCTGCTGCGATCAGCTTCTCCGGATCAGTGGAGTTGGCCTTGGCGAGGATCGCCGCCGCTGCCTTGATCGTCTCGTAGCCGACGATCGAGCCGAGCCGCGGATAGTCCTTGTACTTGTCCTGATAGGCCTTGAGGAAGGCCGCGTGCTCCGGCGTCTTGATGTCGTACCAGGGATAGCCCGTGACGATCCAGCCGGTCGGCGCCTCGTCCTTCAGCGCGTCGAGATATTCCGGTTCGCCGGTGAGGAAGCTCACCACGGCACGGTTCTTGAACAGGCCGCGGGTATTGCCCTCGCGAACGAATTTCACGAGATCGCCGCCGAACTCCACGTTCAGGATCGCGTCCGGATTGGCCTGCGCCAACGCCTGCACCACCGGACCGGCGTCGATCTTGCCGAGCGGCGGCCACTGCGCCTCGACCCACTGGATGTCGGGCCGCTTGGCCGACAGCAGCTTCTTGAACACGCCGACCGCCGACTGTCCGTATTCGTAGTTCGGCGCAACCGTGGCCCACTTCTTGGCGGGCAGCTTGGCAGCCTCTTCCACCAGCATCGCGGCCTGCATGTAGTTCGAGGGGCGCAGGCGGAAGGTGTATTTGTTGCCCTTCTCCCAGGTGATGGCGTCGGTCAAAGGCTCGGCCGCGAGGAAGAACACCTTCTTCTGCTTGGCGAAGTCGCTGACGGCGAGGCCGATATTGGACAGGAACGTGCCCGCCAGCATGGCGACGCCTTCCTTCGAGACCAGCTCGTTGGCAGCGGTCTGCGCATCCGCCGGTTTACCCGCGTCATCCTTCGAAATCACGACGAGCTTCTTGCCGTTGATGCCGCCCTTGGCGTTGACCTCCTCGACCGCGAGTTGCCAACCCTTGCGATACGGCTCGGTAAAGGCCGGTAGCAACGAGTAGCTGTTGATCTCGCCGATCTTGATCTCGTCTTGTGCCATGGCGCCCGTTGCCGTGCTGCCGAGCATGACGCCCAGCCCCGCAGCCAGCAGGCCGTTCAAGAACCACTTGCCTTGTCGCATCCCAGACTCCTCCAATGTTACCGAGAGCTGCTGCCCTCTGTCGTTTGCTGTCCCATCCCTCTTTACGGGACAGTTTCATCTACCGCCACTGCGGAACGCCGCAATCAGCGCAGTCCGTCTTCTCCCTTGATCTCATTGACGGTCAGACCGCCGACCCGCGCCAGCGGCCGGCCGCTGTCGGTAACCGCCACGGCCACCATGATCTCATTGGCGCGCGGCGCATCGTTGATCTGCACCTCCATACCGTCAAAGTGACTGCGGACGAAAGCCGCATCCTTGTGACCCAACGGAATGTCCAGGGTAGTTCCCATGGCACCGCGTTTCTTCGATGACGGAATCAGCGCAGCCCCTTTGCTCAGAACCTTGCGCACCGGCGTCCCCATTTTCGGATGCAAGATCGCTGCCGCATGCTCGAGTTCGCCATTCTCGCCGACCGCTGCGGCCTTGCCGTAGCTTTGCGCCTTGCTGCCGTCGATGCCCAGCGCGGCCACAGCCCTTTTGGTCAGCAGGTCGCCCAGTTCTTCGCCAATGGCGATCAGCGGCGAAAGATCCTCGACATATTTCCCCGCGAACGGATTCTCGATAACCGCAATTGCCGCCGCACGGCGGGTCGGCGGCGAAACGTCGCGGCCTGCCTCCATCCGGGTCTCTTCGACAACAACCACAACCTTGCGGATCACGGCACCCATCGCGAACACTCCTTGCCCATCACGTCATGCGTCCATCGTCTCGTGCGATCGCTCCGGCAGCACGCGACGCCGCGTCGTGTCCGGTGCGACATTCTTGAGCGCTATGGTGAGGGTTTCACCCTGCAGATGCAGCGACGCTCCGTCGATCAGCCCCTCGGCGAGCAGCCCACGCGCTTTGCGGGCGCCGGACTCGAGCGCGCTCACGATCTCGCTCCGCGACAATGGTCCGACATCGCGCGTGACGAGACGAGCGCCGAGATCGCTATCGGGCTGAAGCTCGTTTGCGGACACGCGGAGAACGCGAGGATGCCCGGACAAATCGACGGCATTGGCAATCACCGTCGCCGCGGCGTCTGCTTGCGATGCCGTCGCTGCCAGAACCGTCACGGCATCGGCAATGCCGAGTGAAAAGCTGCGGCCGCGCCATCCGCTGGTGGCGATGCCGCGCGAGGGATCGGCTGCTTCAATGCGCGTTGTGCCGATCAGTGTCGGTCTGTCGGG
>DASRSQ010000954.1:0-8779 GCA_035656475.1 Gemmataceae bacterium
CGAAGGCTTCCTTTAGGAAAGCGGCCTTGGCAGGTTTACCCGCACGTCGGCCGATGCAGCTTCCCAAATCAGGACGTGATGGGGGCGTTCACGAAAGGGAGAGGCGATGTCCAGTGAGACGCTGCCGCCGATACGAACGACAGACGAATTCCGGAACACGGCGATGGCAGGGCAATCACGTTGCGGACATGCGGCGACAACTGGTTAACACAACCGTTAATGGCAAATTTCCACAACAGCATTGACTATGCCGCGAAGTCGTGCAGATATAATCGCGTATGCTGCGTGTGTACCAGAACAAGCATGCCGTCGGGGCGAAGAGCTACTACACGACCGCTGACTATTATTCGGAGGGTCAGGAGCTTACAGGCTACTGGCGAGGCAAGACTGCGGAACTTCTGGGCCTCTCCGGCGAGGTGCAAAAGGCCGAGTGGGAGGCGCTCTGCGACAACCTGCACCCAAAGACCGGCGAGCGGCTGACGCTACGGCAGAAAGCCGACCGCACGGTGGGCTATGATTTCAACTTCCACGTGCCCAAGAGCGTGTCGCTGCTCTACGCCATGACACGGGACGATCGCATTCTCGATGCATTCCGGGAGTCGGTCGATGAGACGATGCACGACATTGAGCGGGACATGGCCACCCGCGTCCGCAAGGGTGGCAGGCAGCAGGATCGCGCCACCGGCAACATGGCCTGGGGCGAGTTCATTCATTTCACGGCCAGGCCGGAAGAGGGCGTGCCCGATCCGCATCTGCACGCCCATTGTTTCGTCTTCAACACGACCTACGACCCGGAGGAGCGGAGCTTCAAGGCCGGGCAGTTCCGGGATGTGAAACGCGACGCGCCGTATTTCGAGGCGGTCTTTCACGCACGCATGGCGCACCGAATGAGCGAGCTTGGCCTGCCGGTCGAGCGGACCAAAACCGGCTGGGAGCTAGCCGGCGTCGACCGCGACTTTATCGAGAAGTTTTCCAGGCGGACGGCGGAAATCGAGCGGAAGGCCCGCGAAAAGGGCATTGTCGACCCGCAGGCCAAGGCGGAGCTGGGGGCGAAGACGCGCGAGAACAAGCAGAAGGATATGAGCCTGCCGGAGCTGCAGGCGACCTGGGAAAGTTGGATGACCGTGGGAGAACGCCAGACACTCAGGGACTTGGAGCAGAAGCTGGGCGGGGACGCCGAGCCGGCTGACCCTGCCGCAGCGGCCAGGGCGATGGAATACGCCATCGGCCACGAATTGGAGCGGCAATCCGTAGTGGCCGAGCGGCGATTGTTGGCCACGGCGCTCAAGCACTCCGTCGGCCAGGCGACGGTGGAGCAGGTTCACGACCAGGCCGAGCGCAGCGAGCTGATCGTCGGCCTTCGCAACGGTCGGCGCATGGTCTCGACGCGCGAGGTGTTGGCCGAGGAAGAGCATTCTGTCGGCATCAGCCGCGCCGGCCGCGGCGCCTGCCGGCCATTTGTGCCTCACTACGATCATTTCGAGCGTGACTGGCTGAACGACGAGCAGAAAGCCGCCGTTCGCCATATCGTCGAGTCGCGCGACAAGGTGATGCTGCTACGCGGTGCCGCCGGCGTCGGCAAAACTTCGCTATTGCAGGAAGCAGTCGAAGCAATCGAGCGAAGCGGCACGACGGTCTTCGCCTTTGCGCCTTCGACCGATGCCAGCCGCGGCGTGCTGCGTGATGCCGGCTTCGCCGATGCCGATACGGTGGCCAGGCTGCTCGTCGATGAAAACCTGCAAAGGCAGGTGGCCGGGCAGTTGATCTTGGTAGACGAGGCGGGCTTGCTCGGCATGAGGGATATGAATGCCGTGCTGTCGCTGGCCGACCGGCTCGATGCCCGCGTGCTGCTGTCCGGCGACCGAAGGCAACACGGCTCGGTGCCGCGCGGTGCTGTCCTGCGACTGCTTGAAGAAGAAGCCGGAATCGTGCCGGCCGAGGTCAAGGAAATCCAGCGGCAATCGGGCGAGTACAAGCAGGCAGTGCGGGCGCTCAGCGACGGGCTGACGGTGGACGGGTTCGACGCCCTCGACAGGCTGGGTTGGGTCAAGGAAATCGACAGCGAGGAACGCTACAAGCACATGGCCGCCGATTACCTGCAGGCGGTAGGCGAGGGGGCGACCGCACTCGTGGTGTCGCCGACGCATGCCGAAGCGCGTCGCATCACCGGCGAGATTCGCCGGGCGATGCATGAGGCAGGCAAGCTCGGCAAAGACGAGCGCGAAATCCGCGTGCTGAAGACCGCCAACCTCACCGAGGCGGAAAGGACCGACCGCGTCAATTTCGACGAAGGCGACGTGCTGGTCTTTCACCAGAACGCCAAAGGCTACAAACGAGGCCAACACGTCACCGTCACGGAAACGGACAAACTGCCCTTCGACCAGGCCCGACATTTTCAGCTCTATCACGCCTCGACGCTTAACCTCGCGGTGGGCGACACCGTCCGCATCACGAAAAACGGCTTCACGCTCGACGGCGAGCACGAGCTGCGGAACGGCATGCTGAGGCAAATCAAAGGCTTCGATGAGGCTGGCAACCCGATCGACAGCAAGGGCTGGGTCATCAACAAGGACTATGGTCACCTCGATTACGGCTACGTGGTCACGAGCCACGCCAGCCAGGGCAAGACAGTCGATCGCGTGTTTATCGGCCAGTCGAGTGAATCTTTCCCGGCATCGAGCCGCGAGCAGTTTTATGTCTCGGCGTCGCGCGGCAGAAAACAGGTCGTCATTTACACCGACGACAAGGAGGAACTGCGCGACGCCATCAACCGCTCCGACGACCGCATCACCGCCACCGAGCTGATCGCCGGGTCGCCGCGGCGCGAGGCAGTGCTGCTGCACCGTCGGTACCCGGACCTGCCGGCCATCGACCTGCAAAAGGAACGAGAGCATGCACTCGAACGCTGAGACGGCCCACAGCGACTTACCGTACTTGCAGATGGTGCGGCAGCAAGCCGGTGGCGAAGAGGCTACCGAAACGGACGACCTCGGCGTCTTCGGCTGGCTCCGTGGCCAGAAGGAGAGGGCGGTCATGCTAGAGCTGCGCCGCCGCGGCGGCAACATCACCGGCCTGGGCTACGCCTGGCTGGAGCGGGCCGAGTTCGATCCGTCGGTGGGCATCACGCTGTATTTCCTGGGCAAGATGGTGAGGATCACCGGCAGCAACTTAAACGCCGAAGTCCGTGCCCACGTGCGGCTGTTCAATGGCATTCTGCGGCACCGCGTGCCGTGGATTCAGGAGACCGACCAAGCGACCGCCATGCGGGCGGGAAGGGATGCAATCGTGGTCGAGCGGATCGAGGTGAAGTAAGGCCCGCAGACCACAATCTCGTCATCGTGATTGAGCCTCCGGCGATCGTTGACCTGCGATAGTGCGTCCCTATACTCAAAGTGCATGTACGCCGTTGACCACGTGTGGACGCCGCGGCGTGATTGGTAACGAGCGCTTTCGGCCCTCCGGGGATTTCCTTGCGTCACAAATGTGCGAAGGCAGGCTGCCGTTTCTATTTGCCAAATGAGTATCCGCTTCCATTGTGCCCGTGGCACGTTGCGCCGGGTAAGGGCGTCGTCAAGTTGGTGAGCGCAGCCGGCATCTTCGCGGCTGGCGTTGGTGGAATGTACGTTACGGCAAGATTCGCGAATTGATCGGAAAACAAAAGACGCGAGCACAACAGGACGCCTGGAGGCAAAGAGCGGAAGAAGCGCGCGACGGGCAAGAACCGGACGACGACAGCGGTGACGACGCGTCGCGAAAGTCAGCATAGGTCTCGCCCTTCAGCCCGAATGGTCGGCTCGGCCAGTTCGTGTGCTGCGGAATGGCGACAACGGTCCTTGTCGTTGATTTCAAAGAGGCAAAGCCAAGCGATCGGGAGCCAGAACAACACGTACTCGAAGCCGAAGGACTTGATGATTTGATAGTCGGTGAGCATGCTGCCGAGCGCGAACACCAGCCACGCTAGCAACAGAGGGCGGCTTCGCCTCGATTTGTGGGCGAGGCGGAGAGCATTCACGACGACGGAGAGCAGCAGGCAACTGCCGATGAGCCCCGTCTTCGTGAGGTTCGACAGGTAGGCATTGTGCGCCATATCCTTGAAGACGAGTGGCGGCGAGCCGGCGTTGTAACCTGGAAGGGTGTAGATCGTTTCGTCGCCCAGACCGAAGCCGAAAAACAGCCGAAGATCGTTGGCGGCTAACTTTGTGTCTGCCTCCCGCCAGATGGCGATTCGCCCGGAGGGTCGCAACATCAAGTCGTAAAACTTCCCCAAGCGGTTCATGGAAAAACTGGCGGCCGCGACGCACAGCAACGAGGCCACAATCGTCCAAAGGACGCGTTTCCGCCGTTGTGGCGCTACTCCGATGCCAATGGCGGCGGCCAACGCCCATAATGGCCCGCGGCTCATGCTCAAGATCATTCCCGCCAGCAAGACGGAGCACAACACGCCCCTGGCAACGCCGTTCGTTAAAAGCCGTGAACGGTAGACGATAAGGATCGCGAGCGCGTATGAGGCGGCAGTGCTGATGGCGATAGCCTTCATGCCGATGCCGTCGAGCCGGTCGAGAAACAGTTGCCGGCCGGAGCTGACGAACAAAGCCAGGCTGACGACGCAATTGGCCGTCGCCCCCAGCACGATCGCGGGGCCTACCAACCCTGATGCCCGGCGGCCGTAAAAGATGACGGAAAGCAAAAAGAACATGATCGCCAGGCATTTTACGACGCCGCGCAGCACCTCATCCCATGCGACGGTGGCCGACCAGAGGGTGCTCAGCGCGGCGTAGCCCAAAAACGCCAGCACGGCTCGCACCAGCACGCTCTTCCAAAGGACGACTACGGCCTGCCGGAGTGGTGGCCCGCGGCGGGCATATTCGCAGGCGAAGATTGCCAGGTAGCCATAGAAGAGCGTCCGCACGGCGAAGGTGTTGTGGACGAGGGACAACGCCAACAGCGTGGCGCTGAGGGCAACTGTTCCGACATGCCCCCGCGGCCATGCCATCCTCCTTCGCAGGCCATGTGCTAGGGCCATGTGGCGACTGGCAGAGCAGAATCAATAGGTTCGTGTGGGCCAGGCATAATCTTCGGTCAATGCCAGTCGGAAAGCGGTCTCGACGATGTACTTGGCCACCAGGCGCTCGTTGAAATGTTTGTGCGACTGACGCCACCCGGCGGCGGCGACGGCACGCCGGGCCTCGTCATGCGCTTTGAAGTACAGGAGCTTATCCAGCAGCTCGTCCTCGTCGCTGAAAAAGACAAGCTCCTCATCTTCCACGAACAAATCTTCCAGTTGGTTGTCGCGCGTGGTGAACGTGAGTAGCCCGCTGCCCATGTAGTGCGAGATGCGGTCTGAGGAATAGAGGTACAATTCCTCCGTGCTCGCGATCGGCGTATGCCCCCAGGTTCGTATGGCGCTGATGTTCAGGCCCATGCGCGCCTTCCCGATGGCCTCGTAATAGCGGGAATCGAAAAGCGGAGGCTTGCCGTTCATCCCGTGGTAGTCGATGCTGACCTTGCCGCTGTTCTCGATAAACAGGGGAATCTCAAAACGGGGATCGCTTGGATAGGGATTTCCAGGGTGCCGCATGGCCCAAAAGACATCGTGCGGCTGATCGCTCCGTTCATGGCAACGGGGCCATTCCATAGAGCCGTCCACCGGGTTGGGCATATAGCTGACTAAGCCCCCCTGGCCAGCGAACCGCTTCAATATGTCGCCAGCGGTCGTGATGAACGTGGCATCGACATAGGGGAGTTTGCTCTTGATCGCCTCGGCGTTCGTCGGCCGGAAGACCGGGTCGACGTTGAACTGTGCCACCCGCACCGACGGCAGAATGTCGCACGCCTCCTTTACCGACGCAGGCGAGATGATGTCCGCATGGCCCAGAAGGATGAGATCGGGACGAAAATAGTAGCATGTCTCGATGAACACACGGTTGCAGTGGCGCACGCCCAGGTGCCGCGAGCGAAACACCGTGGCGGCGCGGGCCGTGTCGCGGTCGCTGAGGAAATAAACGTCGTGCCCGTTGCGGATCAGGCCGTTCATCAGTTTTCGGCCCACGTCATAGTACCGCTGGCCGCGATGCTTGTAGTTGCCGTTGCCGACGTAGAGAATCCGCATATGCCCCCAAAATCAAGGCGGATACTAGCGAAAAGCTTTTGGAAGGCAACTTAAATGAAGTGAGGGGTTCGTCGGGCTTCCTCAGGGCAGCGGAAAGCATGTCCGCCTGTTCGGTGGCATCCTGCGGCACCGCGTGTCTCTTTTGCCAATAATTCCGGCAGCGGGACGCGAGGCGCGATCGCTAGTCCAGATTTACGGCTGGCACCGCGGACGCAACACTGACCGTCTATGGTCCCTTTCAAGTTTATTGAATCGCCATTCATCGTCGCCTATGCTAACCGGCGAAAGCCGATGATTCCATGCTCTGGAGGTTCAATACGCCAGCATCTTGAAGTGGTCGCAATTTGGGGAAAGTACGATGGGATCTACCTTTACATGGCTCGACTACTCTGAGCACGAGCGTCGAAAGATGCTCGACGCGATTGCGCTGCTCAGGGAGCGCACCACGCGCGATGAACTTGGATTGGGCGGCGTTCGCGATGCGTTCGCGGACCTGATGTTTCCCGGCACAAGCACGGTTCAAACGGTCGCCAAGTATTTCCTCTTCGTCCCCTGGATATATTTGGCGTTGGAGCGTAAAGGCACGCCCTCGGCGAAGGTCGCCCTGCAGGCTCGCAAGGCGGAGATTGCGCTGGCCCAGGAGCTTGAGGAGTCGGGCGAAACCGGCGGGGTAATTGGGCGCATCGCTAAGGAAACACTGCAACGATTGCCAAGCAGTATTTACTGGCAGGGCTTGCACCGTTGGGGCATCCGCATCTTTGGTGGTTCCCAGGACGAGTACCATCGCTCGCTCGACGTCTTTTACCAGCGATTGCGCGCCCGCAAGTCCGGTCGGCATGAACATGAAGGAGAAACGGCTGACGAACCGGACCTGCATAACTGGCACGTTGGGTTGCCCAAGCCCGATGATGGTTTCCCCGAGGGCGCCGCTCTGCCCTTGAACGTTGAGGAGGCCCGATACCTCCGCGAACGGATTCTCGCTAATTGCTCTCAATCGCTTTTGGCTTACCTAGTTCGCGAACATGTCGATGTTGAGGAGATTCCGTTCGTCTGGGATTTGCCGCAGGAGTTGCCCGAGAAATTGAGGAACCAGGTCGAGCACGGCAGGAATTTTTCGCAAACGATGCACGGCGCCCAGTTACTTTACAATTTGATCCTGGCCGAAAAGCGAGTTTGGTCGGAGCATGTCGATGTTTACCGAGGGGACTTAGAGGTGTGGCGGCAACGGATCGAAAAGCGAATTTCCGCGCTGTACGCCTGGGATCGGCAAGATTTCTGGCGAGTCGTGTACCACGGTAATCCGCGAGTCAGTCCGCGGGCCCGCAGCTTCGTGAATAGTTGGCTCGATCTGGCGATTTTTCCGGCGAACGTAGTTGCCCTTGCCGACAAGCAGGCCGCGCGGCAATTAGTGGAGGATCGCGAGGTGCAGTTGAAGGGCAGTCTGGCCCGCGTTCGCAACCAACGCGCCCGCGATTTGTGGAACGGGGAGGCTGGCGCCGCGCAACTCGACCTCCGCTGGACGAGCGCTCGGGGAATTGTCTCTGACATTCTGGCCGGATCGGAGGCGAAAGCGCATGCTTGAACCGGGTAGCCGACGCCTGTTAATGGAATCACTCCAGCCGCCGGACGGCTTCCGGCTGGATTGGGCAGTGGGAACGACTTATTCGCTCGATCTGCTCGCGCTGTTGTCGGCCCCAGTTGCCTTTGCGTTTTCCGATTGGCAGGATCGCGATGGAAGGCCGTCTGCGGATCCCGTTGCTTTGCTAAAAGCGGTCCGACAGTACGCCAGCCGGATTTGCCTTTTCTGCCAGGCGGGCAAAATCCACGTGCCCAAGAATTATCAGCCGTTGCTGGCCAGCATGGAAGAATCGGTGGTCGAGGCGAACGCGCCGCAGGGCGGCAGCTTCCATCCAAAGCTCTGGTTTCTCAGATTTGTCGACGGTGAGTCGGTCGTCTTTCGGCTCTTGTGCCTGAGCCGAAACATGACCTTCGATCGATCGTGGGACACGTTGCTGCGATTGGAGGGACCGCTACGAACGGAGCGAAAGCGCGCCTTTTCCAAGAATCACCCGCTAGGCCAGTTCATCGAGTCGCTGCCTCGAATGTGCACGCGCCCCCTCTCAACGGCGTGGCGGAAAAGGATGGACGACCTCGCAGACGAAATCCGCCGCGTGGAGTTTGAGATTCCTGAGCCGTTTGAAGACATTGACTTCTGGCCGCTGGGCATCGTCAGCCCGAACGACAAGCCTTTTCGGGACCGGATCGACCGCATTTTGGTCGTGTCTCCCTTCGTCGATGACAGCTTTGCCAGCGAACTGGCACAGCGGCAGTTTCCAATGTACTTGCTCTCGCGAGGCGAGACCTTAGCGCGGCTGCAAGATGAGACGCTCAAGCAATTTGGCAAAGTGTGGATTCTCGACGATACCGCAACTCCAGAACCAGGCGAGACAGAGCAAGAAGGTGATGCAAACGCCACACTGGAAGCGGACGGAGTCGAGAATCACGATATTCCGCTCGTCGGGCTGCATGCGAAGGTTTACGTCGTGGATGCAGGCCGGAACGCCAGCGTTTTTACTGGTTCGGCGAATGCCACCGCGGCGGCATTTCACCGGAACGTCGAATTCCTTGTCCAGCTATGCGGCAAAAAGAGCTGTTGCGGAATCGACGCAA
>DASRSQ010000955.1:0-6923 GCA_035656475.1 Gemmataceae bacterium
CCAGGTGCCCGCGGGCTACAAGCTTTTCCCGGCACACACGATTCGCGAGATGTACCTGGGCGCGCCGAAGGAGCGGCTCGACGCGGAATGAGCGAGTTGTTCATGCAGTCAATTCGGAGTGTGTCATGACGCGCGAAACACAAGCACTCTTCAAGAAAGCCCTGAAGCTTCCGCTGGAATCGCGAGCGGATCTCGTGGAAGTTCTGCTGAACAGCATTCTTGAAGAGGATCAAAACAGTCAGCGCGAACTCGACGCCGCCTGGGCGAAGGAGGCGAGAAATCGCTTCGAAGCGTTCCTCCAGGGGAAAATCAAAGCGTATCCGATGGAAGAAGTGATGGAGAAGCTGCGTACCAGGTCTAACCTCACGCATCCGCAGTAAATTGAGTAACCTCATGTCAACCGATATCGCTGTACCAACGCCGGGTCTGTGGGAGCGCTATCAGATGGCGATGGACAAGCTCACCGATCGGCTCAATCGCATCACCGCCGCGCTCACGGGCATGAACGTGCCGTACGCGCTCGTTGGCGGGCAGGCGGTTATCTTCTGGGTATCGACCAAGGATCCCGCGGCGGTGCGAACAACCAGGGATGTCGATATTCTGATCGATCGCGCCGATCTTGCGAAGGCCAAGAGCGCGGCACTGGCGGCCGGACTGGAATATGTGGAAGTCGTGGACGTCGGCATGTTCGTCGAGCCGAGCGATCCGAATCCGAAGCATGGTGTAAATCTCGTGTGGGCCGGCGAGAAGGTGAAGGCAGATGATCCGCTGCCGACGCCGACGATTGCGGAGCGTCAGGAGTTGGAGCCAGGCAAATCCGTCGTCACGCTGGCCGGGCTGGTGCGCATGAAGCTGACGGCGAACCGCGACAAGGACCGCGTGCATCTGCGCGACATGATCGATGTCGGGTTGATCGATCGTTCGATGCTGGCAGGTTTGCCGGACGAGTTGGCGGCCCGGCTCGACGCCTTGCTGGCCGATGCGGGTCGATAGATGCCGGTTATGCACCTTCGTCCAGGAC
The DNA here is from genome assembly GCA_035656475.1 of Gemmataceae bacterium. Lineage (GTDB taxonomy): Bacteria > Planctomycetota > Planctomycetia > Gemmatales > Gemmataceae > SIAQ01. The sequence continues at coordinate 1,022 of DASRSQ010000955.1, forward strand.
CGGGCCGATGCCGAACTTGCGCAGCAGCCGTGCCGCGTCCATGCCGCTGGTGTAGCCGAACAGGCCGGCCAGGTTTTGCAGGACCGCGAGCAAGAGCGTGAAACTGGCGATGACGATCAGCGGTGTGTTTTGCATCAACAGCCCGGCAAGGACCAGCGGCACCTGGCTGATGGTCGCCAGGTAACTGATGAACGCCGCCCCCAGGCTGCTGATGCTGCCAAGAACCGTCAGCACAAAGAATCGCTTGAGGATCAGTGACACGACGGCCCCGATATTCATGAGCAGCATGAGCAAGTAGAAAAAGCTGGTGATGCCCAGGGTGACATAGCTTCCCGTCGCATTGGGCCCGGCGGCGCGCCAGTACAGATACAGGGCAAAGCCCGCGCAGGTGACGAGGTTGAGCGTGATCGCAACGGCCGACAGGATCTGCCAAATCATCGCCCGGCTGCATGCTCCGGGAACGATGTTCGGCGACTTGTAAACCGCGCGGGCCTCGATCTCCACCGCCTCACGCACGGCATCGCCGACATCGGCCCGACTGAGAACCATCAACGCGCTGATGCCGCCCCACAAACACGTGATGGCCTGCCCCGTGCCAACCAATCCCAGCGCACAACCGAAGACCGCCGGCAGCGGCGGAATCGGTCCCTGAACCATGAACCCCAGGACGACCAGCACCATCAACATCGCCCCCAACCCCGGCAGCGATGCGACCAGGCACAGAATCGCCGCCGTGAACCCCGACGCGCGTGAGCGCAGCAGGCTCATCGAACGGGCACAAGGAATAACGATGATTCCCAGGACGTACAAAAGCCCCACCGCCGCCAGGCCGCCCACCAGCCGGGCCACGGACCCCGGCTCCGTCATCATCTGCACGATCACCTGCGCCAGCATCACCAGGGACATCACGATCGACAGCGTGGCGGCAATCATCAGCATGTTCGCCGCCCCGGTGATGCGCATGCGCACGCCGGCGTTCAGCTTCGGCATCTCGCGGCTGAAATCAAGGCTCCCCTCGTCCGCTTGCGCCGCCACCGGCTCGGGCACGAGTTGCTCGTCGTCCGCGTCGTACTTTTTCTGCTTCTTGGATCCCTTTGGCACGGGCCGCGGTCGATCGTCGGCGATGACCTCGAGATTGTCGAGCGGCGGCGGCTCATCGGGCAGCACCTCCGTGACCTCGAGCACCTCCTCCTGCGTCTTCGGCGCCTGCACGACAAACACCGCCTGACACGCCGAGCAGCGTGCCTTCTTGCCGATGGCGCTCGCGGGGACAGCAATCGGCTTTTTGCAGGATGGGCATTGGTCGTGCATGTGGGCCTCGGCATTAGTTGGAACACTGATTGATTCCAGCGTCCATCGCGTCGCTTCACCTGCCTTGGCTAGATCGCTCCCCATACGTTTCCACAGCTTTGCGAATTTGAACGTACCTGAACGCGCCCAGAGTTGCCACCGGAAAAATGAAACAGCCTACCATGTCAAACCCGACATCGGTCCAGAATGACTGAACATTTTGCGGCAGGTTCTCGCCCAAGCTCCACAGCACTGCGTACCGCACCACTTGTAGCACGCTCCATCCGGTCAGCGCAATGCAAAGCACAAGGCTGCAACGCACAATGCCGTCCGTGAAGTTTCCATGGCTGCCAACGTTCCGAATCGCCCTGCCTGCTGCTGCAAGGATGAGGGCCAGAATTATGTAGAGCAGAGCCAGGACTCCCAAGCTTGCGTTCAAATTGTCAAGAAGTCGCCGCTCAAGGTTAATAATGGCCGGTTCGCGGTCCATCTGCGCATACTCGTCAAGTATTTGCGAACGCGCCGAATAGTATTCGGCTCCACGATGCGCTAACGCGACCAGTATCAGCAGGGCGCTCAGCCGCATAGCGGTGCTGGGAACGAGGCCGACCCGCTTGGCATACTGAATGAGCGGAATTTCGCGATCTTTCTGCTCCTTGCTTGGGCAATAAACCTGCGCGCAATCAGGGCAACAAACCTCTCCCTCAGCGTCCGCTTCGTCTGGAATGCTGAAACTCGCGCGACAGTTTGGGCATAGGACGATCATGCACTACGCTTTCTTCTTCGGCATGTAAATATGCGACGACAATCCGTGCAGCGTCTCGGCCGCCTCCATCACGGTCTCGCTGAGCGTCGGGTGCGGATGAATGCACATCGCGAGGTCCTTGGCGGTCGCGCCCATCTCGCAGGCGACGACGGCTTCCGAGATCAGCTCTCCCGCGCCGACGCCGACGATGCCGACGCCGAGCACCTGGTCGGTCGCGGCATCGGTGATGACTTTCGTCAAGCCGTCATTGCGGCCCAGCGTGGTCGCGCGGCCGGAGAAGCCCCAGCGGAAGGTGCCGACCTTGACCTCGCGATTTTGTTTCTTGGCGTCCGCCTCGGTCAAACCGCACCAGGCGATTTCCGGATCGGTGAAGACGACGGCGGGAATCGCACGCGGGTCCCACTCGATTCCCTTGTCGCCAGCGATGACTTCGACCGCGAGCTTCCCCTCGTGCGCCGCCTTGTGCGCGAGCATCGGCTCGCCGGCCGCATCGCCGATCGCAAAGATGTGCGGCACGCTAGTGCGGCGCTCTTTGTCGATCGCGATGAAGCCACGCTCGACGGCGACGCCAATCTTGTCCAGGCCGATGTTCGCCGTGTTCGGCCTTCGGCCGACGGCGACGAGCACCTTTTCGTAGACCGCTTCCTTGATGTCGGCCTCGCCCTCGAAGTGTGCCTTGATACCCTCGCGCGCTTCCTCGACCTTGGCCACCTTGGTTTCGAGATAGATCTTCTCGAACTGCGTGCGCAGCCGCGCGTGCAACGGCCGGACAAGATCGGGATCGCAACCGGGCAGGAGATTGGCAGTCATCTCAACGACGGTGACCTTGCTGCCCAGGGCGGCATAGACGCTGCCCAGCTCGAGCCCGATGTAACCGCCGCCGACCACGAGCAGCGTTTTCGGAATGTTCTCCAGCTTTAGGGCGGAAGTCGAATCGAGGATGCGTTTGCTGCTGATGTCGAACGTCGGCAGTTTTGCGGGCACCGAGCCGACGGCGATGATGCAATGCTTGAAGGTTACCGTTGGTCCTTTTTCTACTTGAATCCTGTTGGCGTCGACGAACACGCCGCGGCCCACGACGTGGGTGATGCCGCGGTCCTTGGTGCCCTTGAGGAGGCTGCTGGTCATCATGTCAACGACCTTGTCCCCCTTGGCACGAAGCTTGTCGAGATCGATCTCGGGCTTGCTGAACTTGATGCCGAAGTCAGCGGCGTCGTGAGCGAGATGGATCATCTCGGCCGCATGGAGCAACGTCTTGCTCGGGATACAGCCGATGTAAAGGCAGGTGCCGCCGGGTTTGGGCATGGCGTCGACGAGGGTGGTCTGGATACCGCGGTCGGCCGCGAGGAATGCCGCCGCATAGCCGCCGGGGCCGCCGCCAAGAACAACGAGATCGGTGCTGATATTGTCAGGCATGGCTGGTGTTCCGTGAGTTGGGGCGAGGGTAGTGTAGCGAACCGGTAGCCAAAAACCTGTGTCGTTGTAAGTAAGAATTTAGCCGCTTGCCGCTTTGCGCTCGCCGAAACCAGGCAGCGAGCGCGAAGCCGCAAGCGGCATACGGAGGCTTCATGACCAAGAAGTTCTACATCACGACGGCGATCGATTATCCCAACAGTCGTCCGCACATCGGCACCGCGTTCGAAAAGATCGGCGCCGACGTGCAGGCTCGCTATCGCCGCATGGAAGGTTTTGATGTGCACTTCTTGATGGGCAACGACGAGAACACGGTCAAGGTCTCGCGCCGCGCCGCCGAGCTGGGCCGCGATACGAAGGCGTATTGCGACGACATGGCCAACCAGTTCAAGGAGGTCTGGCGCGCCCTCGACATCAGCTTCGACGACTTCATCCAGACCAGCGAGCCTCGCCATCACGCGGGTTGCCAGAAGTTCATCCAGAAGGTGTATGACAACGGGCACATTTATCTTGGACACTATGAAGGGCTCTATTGCGAGGGTTGCGAAAGCTTCAAGACCGAGAAAGAAGTGAAAGAGGCGGGAGGCGTTTGTCCCGATCACAAGACGCCGCCGGTGCAGCGCAAGGAGCCATGCTATTTCTTCGCGCTGTCGAAGTTTCAGAGCAAGCTGCTCGAGTTTTACGAGAAGAATCCGGATTTCATTCAGCCCGAATCGCGGCGCAATGAGATTGTGACGCTGGTGCAAACCGAGCTGCGCGATGTGAATATCACCCGGCTCGGCCAGCAGTGGGGCATCAAGGTGCCGTTCGGTGAGGAATACACGATCTACGTCTGGTTCGACGCGCTTTTGAACTACATCACCGCCATCGGCTACGGCGCCGATGACGCTCAATTCGCCAAGTGGTGGCCCGCCGACATCCATTTCATCGGCAAGGACATCACGCGCTTCCATTGCGCGCTTTGGCCGGCAATGTGCTTTGCTGCCGGAATCGCCCCCCCGCGCTCGGTGTTCGGGCATGGCTTCGTCTACATCAAGAAGGACGACGCCAGCGCGGCCGAGAAGATCAGCAAATCGCTGGGCAACGTGATCGAGCCGATGGAGATCATCACGAAGTTCTCCAGCGACGCGTTCCGCTACTACTTCATGAGGGAGTGCCCGTTCCCGGGCGATGGCGAATTTAGCTGGGAACGCTTCGCGGCCGTCTACAACAGCGATCTCGGCAAGAACCTCGGCAACCTGCTGAGCCGGGTGACGACGTTGATCGTCAAGAACTTCGATTGCGTCCTGCCCGGGACCGCGGCACAGACGCCGGCGGAGGTCGTGCCGTTTCTGGGCGACATCGTTCGGCAGGTGCAGGCCCACATGGAGGCGTGCCAGTACAACCTTGCCCTGGAGAAGATCTGGCGACAGATCCTCGATCCGGCGAACAAGTACGCCGAGACGAAGGAGCCGTGGAAGCTGGTGAAGACGGATAAGGACGCCGCGAAGCCGGTGCTGTTCAACCTGAGCGAGATTCTGCGGGTGGCCGCGATCCTGCTCAAGCCGGTGCTGGTGAGGTCGGCGGAAACGATCTATCGCACCTTCAACTTTGCCCAGCCATGGGACGCGGTGCGCTATGCGGACACGGCTGCGCAACCGGCGGCGGCGGATCTGCGCGTGGTCGCCGAGCTGGACAAGGGCAAGGTGAAGCCGCTGTTTCCCGTCATTCAATAACCATCCAAGCCCCGGGATGAGCGCAGCGATTCCCGGGGTTTCCACCGCAGCGGCTACACCCCAAGACCTTGAATCCTCTTGCGTTTTCCATGTCGATATTGCATGGAGATTCTGCCGATATTGACGAAGCGGGTCCGTGCGATGGAACGCCGGCAGCACAGGCAAGATGGAGCGAGTCCGTGGATTACGCAAGAGCCCCGCTCAACCGCTGGGAACGCGCCAGCCTTATCATTTTGGCGCTCGTCATCGTCGGCTTCGGCGTCCTGGTCGAAATGCGGGCTGCCTTTCTCGATCGACGCATGTCGGACCTCACGGTCTTCCTCCGCGCTGGCTGGGCCGTGCGCAGCGGGGCGGACATCTACCAGGTCTCCGATGAAAGCAACGGCTGGTACTACATCTATCCTCCGTTCTTCGCGATCCTGATGTCTCCGCTGGGCGAGGCGCCGCCGGGGACGGAACAGACCGGCTGGCCTTACCCGGTCACGGTAGCCGTGTGGTATGCGTTCAATGTGTTCCTCTTATTCTGGAGCATTCATCGGCTCGCCAAGGCGATGCAGGCGGTGTCGGACGATCCGGAGGTGCGCGACCAGCCGGCGTGGTGCCGACGCTGGGTGTACCTGCGCATGCTGCCGATCTACGCGTGCATCGTGCCGATCGGCAGCACGCTGAGCCACGGACAGACCAACATCATCATCCTTGCCATGCTGTGCGGCATGCT
>DASRSQ010000956.1:0-6865 GCA_035656475.1 Gemmataceae bacterium
GGCACGAACGTCGTTCCCGCGAGCATGATCGTCACGAGCCGCGTCGAATCGGTTTGCAGCGCAAGATGGGTCAGATCGAACAGCAGCCGGGCCCGGCCGATGAGGTCAGCGACATTGTTGATGTCAGTCGGCGGCGGCACATTGACGCGCGGCCGCGGCGTCCGCGCCCACGTCTCATCGCGCGCCAGGCGCTGCTCGAGTTCGCGGACGCTGCTGATGTATTCGTCGAGCCGATCGCGGTCATCGACGCCAAGGCCGGAACGCAGCGTCCGGGCCTGATCGCGGACATCGTCGAGAATGCTTCGTCCGTCCGCGAGCCGATTCACCTGTGCGCGCACCTCGTCGGGCCGGCCATCGAGAAACAGCCGGGCGAAGACGCGTGCCGGCGATGTCGCTGCCGGCACGAGCGCACCGGTGCGCGTCCAGGACAGGCCCGCTCCTTCGGCCGACAGGCTGAGGCTCGGGAACCGCGTGTGGCCGCCGATGTGGTCGGCCGCAAGCTGATCGAGCGAGATGGAATTGCGAAAGCCGGGACGTCCCGCGCCGGGAACGCCAGTCAGAAAGCTCGCCGACGCCTGATGTGCGAAGCCGGGACTCATGCCCGCGTGGGCCAAGCCGGAGATGACGGTGAAGTCGTTGCGAAAATCACGCAGTACATCGAGATACGGCGTCAACTCGTAATCGCGTCCGGCCCGATTGGGGAAGAAATTTGCCGGATGCAAACCGAGCGGCGTGCACAGGCACACCATGCGCCGCTTCGGCGGAGCGCCGCGCTCCTGCGCGAAGATATCGAGGCTCGGTAGCGCGAGCGAGATGCCCGCAGCCTGGAGGAATCGTCTTCGGGTCGGATTCTTCATGGGCATGATTCCTCCACGGAGATTCGTTGCAACCATTCTATTGCAGAAATAGCTTATCGCATGTCTTTGGTTAATTAGATATTCCACGGTGCGCGCAATCGTGCTGCCACCGCTTCGCCCGCTTTGGTCCCCCTTCCGGTCCGCGCCAGCACCGATTTCAAGAATCGACATCCGCGCCATGTTTGACAGCCAAGCACACGCATGTTAGCCTCGGGAGCCAAGATCGACGGCTTGGCTTCGCCACTACGGAAGCTGGCTATTTCGGATACTGTTGCTGCGTCAATAGCGTGCCAACAGCACGAAGTGCCAACGATCGGCGCGGAATCGTTGACCTGGAAAAACTTGATCGTTTGGTGCTTTCCGTTTCATTCAGTCCAGACGGCAAACGGTTGGCATCGGCCAGCGCCGATGGCACGGCATGGTCTGGGTGTTGACGGACGGCCCTCACACCGCGCTGTCGTCGGCACGGCGCGTTTCGCTTACGCTCAAAGGGCACAAGAGCCAAGTCAACTGCGTCGCCTACAGCCCCGATCGTTGTACCGCCCCGACGTCAGGCCTGGAAATCGGCCAGCGCGGTCGCGACCACTTCGGGCGTCACGATTTCACCGCGGTTGAGGCGGTCGAGCAGGATCTTGATGACGTCCTTGGCCTCATGCAACGTCTTCTCGCGCAGGAAGCCGTCGTAGACGTGATCGCCCGCGACAGCGCGGGCGATTTCCTCATCCTTGTTGTGCTCGTCCAGCTCGGTGAAATAGACCACGCGAAAGCGCCGATCGTAGGCGGCTTCCCGGTAGATTTCGAACATGATCTTTTCGTTGCCGAACACGGCGGACGCTCCGAGTCAAAAATCTGAATCGATAGAGATGAGTCGTCAAATTCCGCTCGGCGGTTTGGCGCACCAAGTCCCGCGCATTCGCGCGATCCCGTACGCTCAACCGCCAAGCGGTAATCATGACGCATTTCGAAGATATTCTATTAGATGCTGGCCATGGCGACCGCTTCGTGCGGCGCTCCGACCGCTTTGGGCTGACGCATCTGACGCTCCAGGCCGGCGAGCTTTTCCTCGATGTCCTTGCGTTTCTTGTCCTTGTTCTTCTTGTCTTCCAGGTAACGCTTGAGGAAGTAGTCGATCGTCTCGATGCGGATCTTGATCGAGCCGGTTGGCTTGTTTTCGTCGATGTCCTTGAAGCAGAAGTACGGCGTGCCGCTGTTCTCGACGATCTCTTCGATGACGGAGTAGATCGGCGCGTCCATGCCGCACTTGAAGCTCGAGAGTTCCAGGGCGACCAGGTGCGGATGGCGGGCAGCGTACTTGGCGGCCCAGACCTTGCGATTGGTGTTCTCGCTGTAGCTGTTCTTCCACGCGTCGTCGATCGACAGCGGGCTCTTGAAGTCGCCGCGGCGAACTTCGGCGCCGAACAGGCGTTCCAGCCGGGCGGCGTCGAGCGGCAGATGATCCTGCGAGAAAATCGGGTAGCCGAGCTTCTGCAGCTCCTCGGTGATTTCGTGATTGAGGCCCGGATCGTTGTGATACGGGCGAGCAAGCACGACGACGCCGAGCCGATCTTCGCGTTCGATGCGATCGAGGGCCTCACTGGCTTTGGCGCGGATGTGCTCGTGGCACGCAGTCATCGCCTTGAAGCCTTCGTTGACCGCGCGTTCGTTTTCTTCTTCCGACAGGCCGAGGTCAGCGCCCCAGTCGGCGTACATCTGACGAACCGCGGCCGCCTTGTCGTCAAGTTGAACGTACGTCTTCTTGTACGCCATGCCGCGATCTTTGAACAGGTTCGATTCCTTGATGAACGCGGCGCCGACCGCTTCGGGAGTCGCCGTCACCGTCGGGCATGCTCGCTGCGCCTGCAGATTTTCCAGGAAGCTCGGCAGCGAATCGATCATCGGGAAGAAGACAAAGTTGAGCGGCTTCTCCGGCGTGTGCTTCTTGACCATCAGGTTGTGCACGTGCGGAATGCCGACCTTCGACGGGAAGCACGGATCGATCGAGCCGCGATTGGCCCCCTGCTTGTACATCTCCTCGCTGGTGTAATCCGAAAAGATCAGGTTCTTCGGATCGAGCCCCAGGCTCTTGAAATAGGCGAGGAAGAACGGGGCCGTGCTGTACATGTTGAGGGCGCGAACAATGCCGATGCGGACCTTCGAGCGGTTCTCCATCTTGGCGATGCGGGCCTTCAGCTCCTTGTGCTTGAGCAAGTTCCACACCGTCACCTTCGGCAGCGGATCGGCGACGTTCGGCACGTCGGGCATTTTGAAGACTTCGTGCGCCGCCATCTCGACGAAGTTCGGATTGACCGCCTTGATGGCGTCGAGCCCCTTCTTGATGTCGCGCATGTCGGCGACGTCTTCCACCGTTCCCTTCTCGCAGGTCGCGATGATGAGACGCTGTTCACCTTCCATCATCGGCACCTTGCTCTTGGGGTTGATCGGCTTTGACTCGGGAGCCGCCACGGCCAGCACCGGCAAGCCGAGCAAGCTCTTCTTCTCCTCGGCCGGCGTGACCTTGACGTCGAGGAAGGTGCGCAGGCACTTGTTCTTGCAGAAGTAGCAACGTGTGCTCTCGTCGCGCGTCGTGCGGTACTGAATCTGTGCAATCTTCTCGACGCCGATGAACTTCGTGCGGACGCCTTGCGTGGTGTAAAGGCGATGGGCCTCGACGGCGCAGCCGATGGCGCCGGCTTCGCCGCAGAACTTGTGGACGTGGACCTCGGGCTTGACCGACGCGCCGCGGAAACGCGATTCGATGAAGTCGACCTGCGACTTCACTGCGGCCAGGTTATGTTGCGTGCCGCCCTGCAAAACGAACTTGGTGCCAAGCTTGACCAGGTTCGGGATCTGGCTCACGTAGAGCCAGATGTTCTTGGGCAACACATTCGCGAGGCCGGCCATGATTTCTTCGGGGGCCCAGCCCTGGCGCTGGAAATCGACGATGTCGGACTGCATGAAGACGGCGCACCCGTAGCCGAACTCGGGCATGCCCTTGGCGGAGAAGGCAACGTCGGCGAAGTCTTCGACCTTGAAGCCGAAACCGACGGCGGTCGATTGCAGGAAGTAGCCGTTGCCCGCGGAGCACTGCGTGTTGAGCTTGAAGTCCTTGACGCTGCCGTTTTTCAGGATGATGAGCTTGATGTCCTGCCCGCCGACATCGACGATCACGTCCGCGCCGGGATAGTAATGCAAGCCGGCCTGCGTGTGGGCGACGGTTTCGACGAGGGCGACATCGGCGCCGATGACGTCCTTGAGGATGTCTTTGGCGTAGCCGGTGGTGCCGACGCCGCAGATTTCGAGGGTGCAGCCCATGCCGCGGATGTGCTCGTCAATTTGCTTGACGATGTCCATCATGTCTTCGATCGGGTTGCCCTTGGACAGCTGATACGCCTTGGCGATCAGGTTCTTGTCCATGTCGAGGAGCACGCCCTTGGTGCTGGTCGAGCCGCCGTCGAGGCCGAGGAACGCCTTGACGTGCGTGCCCGGCGTGAACTTCGGGGCTTCCCAGTGATGTTTCTTGTAGCGTTCCTTGAACGCGTCGAGTTCTTCCTTCGACTTCCACAGACCGGTCGAACCCTTTTCCTTTTTCTCTTCGCCGCGGCCGACGTTGATGTACCATTCGAGACGGTCGTAGCCCGGGTAGACGCCAATGGTCGGGTCGCCCTGGACTTCGGTCTTGGCAAATTCGATGGCGCCTAAGGCAGCGAAGTACTGGGCGTTGTCCGGAACGATGATGAGTTCCTCGACGGGGACGCCCGGCGGGAGCGGCACTTTGCGTTCGGCCCAAATGAGCGGGATGTTGTGCCGCCAGCATTCGAGCATGCCCTGGATATAGCAATTGGGGCCGCCGAGCAGCAGGACCTTTGGCTTGAGCGTGTGGCCGCGGGTGAGGACCGACAGGTTCTGGACGATGATCGATTCGAACAGGCTGGCCATCAGCTCATCGGGCGGAACGCCTTGCTTCTGCAGGCCGTTGATGTCGGTCTCGGCGAAGACGCCGCACTTGCCGGCGACGGGATGCAGCTTGAGCCCGTTGTACGACATCTTGCAGAGCTGGTCGGCCGGGATCTTGAGCTTGGCGTTGATCTTGTCGAGGACCGCACCGGTGCCGCCGGCGCACTTGTCGTTCATCGACGGGATTTTCTTCTTTTTGCCCGTCTCCTCGTCTTCCTTGAAGATGATGATCTTGGCATCCTGGCCGCCGAGCTCGACGACGCTCTGGACGTCGGGATAGAGCTTTTCGACTGCGAGCGACACCGCGTTGACTTCCTGCACGAACTTGGCGCACAGGTGGCGACCGATGCCCGAGCCGCCGGAGCCCGTCGTGAAGATGCGGAATGTGGCGGTCTCGACGTCGGGGAAAGAGGCCTGGATATTCTTCAGGAACTCAAGGCACTTCTCAGGCTGCTTGGTATCGTGGCGTTGATAGTCCTTCCAGAGAATCTCGTCGGTCAGCGGATTGACGACGACGGCCTTGACCGTGGTCGAACCGACGTCGAGGCCGATCATCAGGCCTTGGGGATACTTCTCGGTCGGCTTGAACGCGTACGCATGAATCGGCGGCCGAGCGGGAGCGGATTTCGACAGCGCGCCGAGATTGATCTCGAGCAATTTCGCATCGGCCGGCTCGGACTTGGTCGAGCAGCATCCGCCGCCGGAGCTTTCGCTTTTCCCGTGCGAGCCACATCCGCCGCTCGACTTGCCGTGCGAATGGCTGCTGCAGCCTCCGCCGCTGTGCGAGTGGTCGTGATGATCGTGGGAATGGGAGCCGCAAGACGAGTGCGATTCTTCGCGATCGAACATGGTATCGAATTCCTCGGAAGGATGAGCTCGGGTACGAATGGAACGCGCGCACAATCCCGCCGCTTGCGGCTTGGCGTCCGCGTGGCGTTCTGCGGACGCGGGGCCGCCAACGGCGGGAAGCGATTACACCGACTGATGCTGAACTTCCGCCGCCGGCTCAGCGCTGGCCGCCGGCAGCGAGACTGGTGCGACCTCGGGCTTGATGCCCGCCGCTTTCATCAAGCTTGCGACATGCAGGACGAAGCTCGCCCCCTGCCCGATGACCTTGTCCTGGTGCGGAATGACCTGAATCGCCCGACGCAGCTCGCGATGCTCGGCCACATACTTCTGAATCTGGGCCAGCGGATAGCCGCAACGCGCCACGACCTCGGCGAACTCGGCCTTGCACTTGACCTTGGCCTCGCCGAGCGCCATCTGCGTACGGCTGTACGCGTTGATGTCCCCTTCGCCGGATGTTTCGATCGGCAAGAAGATCATCTCGGGATAGGCGCTGGTGACCGCTGCCTGGGCGCCATCGGACTGCGTGCTTGGCATGCAGCCGAACGGCTTGAGCGACAGGATCATGTGGGCGAGATGGTTGCTCGCATAGAAGATCGCCTTGCCGACTTCCATGTAGCCTTCGCCGCCTTCGGCCTGGCTGTGATAGAACGGCTCGGCCAGCTTCTGGATCGTGTGGTGATTGACGAGCTTATGGGCGGTATCGCCGAGCGCGGAGCGGAGGCGGTGATAGCAGCGTTCGAGGATGCCGTTGCCCATGTTGAACATCGACAGCTTGAAGCGATAGTTCCAGCTGTGCTTCAGCTTGCCAAAGAAGCCCTTCGGCATCGATTCGCCCTTGCCGAGCCCCTGGCGTTCCTTGAAGTGGATGATCGCCAGGTGGAGCATGTAGCCGATCCAGGTCGCGACCGGTTCGACGAGCACCTGGGCGCCTTCGCCTTCGAGGAAGCGGAACATGTGGAAGTTGCCGTCTCCTTCGGTGGTCTGGGCCCAGAACTCGCCTGTGACCTTGACCGTCGGCTTGCAGCGTGTGTAGTCCACCTCGACGTTGGCGTTGAGGTAATCACGGCAGTCGCGCATCACCTTCGGGAAAGTGTCGCCACGGAGCTGGTCGAGGATTTTCGCGAGATCGTCCGGCGACGACAGCATCGGCAGGCGTTTGCCAATGTTCTGGCTCAACCAGCCGCCCTTGATGTTGGCGAAATCGC
>DASRSQ010000957.1:0-3356 GCA_035656475.1 Gemmataceae bacterium
TCGTTCGCTTCGCGCTCCAATTGGTCTTGCAGCTTTTTCAGGTGCGGCTCGGCAACCGTGCCCTGCGCGAGCAGCCGCTCGATGGCGCCGATGGCTATGGCCTGCTCGGCGACACGCACGAGATAGCCGATCAGGATGGGATGATGTCGAAACGCACCGGCAGTGTTCAGGATCGCCTGGCAAGACTCGGCCGCTCCGTCCAGGTCCCCGTCCTGTGCACGCAGCAAGGCGTCGACATATAGCACGTTGCAGGTCTCGCGCGATCGCTGGATGTCGCTGAAATCCATCGTGAGCGGGTTTCCTTTGATCGGAATGACGAACTTGCCGCGCGGCATGTCCTTGAGCTTGCGAGCCTCGTCTCGCAAGGTCGGATCGCTGCGGCTGAAGGCGAGGCGTCCCGCTTCCGCCTGCTCATGCGTGAGCCGAGCGTTTGGGGCGAAGTTCGTGCGGTCCCATTTGGGGCCCGGCATGAACGCGGTTGGTTTGGCCGCCAGGGTACTGACCTTGAGGATCTGGTCAACCGAATTCTCTTCGCCAGGGACCGGTTGCAGCTTGGCGGCCAGGTCCGGCCAGCGCCAGTTTGGATCCTCCGCATCGAGCTCGGCATAGAGCGCCTGCATCTCGCGCTCCCCAAGCCAGCCGGCGATGAAGTACCATGCGACCGGGATAGCGAGCAGCACCAGCACGCACGCGACCACGTACCACCACCGTCGCGATTTGCGCGGCTTTGCCGACGGCGGCGATGCCCCAGGGGCGATAGCCGTTTGTGGGTCGTTCATTTCAGTTCCCTTATTGGCAGGCCGACTAGCGTGGCATTGGTCCCAGTGCCGGATCCGGCAGGCCCACGGGGGGAAGCGGCGGCAGGCGACGCTGGTCCAGATTCCACAGACGATAACCCAAGTCCACGCCCGGGTCCAGATGTCGGTCGCGCTGAATGTTGCCTTGATTGTCCTGCTCGTCGAAGCCGAGCGAATACACCACGATCCCTTCTTTGACTTGCCGATAACGCAACGGCTGATTGTCGATCGGATCGGTCGGGAACGCGCTCAACAGCTTGGCCTTGATTAGATCGTCCAGCGTGACCGGCCAGCGCTTTTCCTCGTGCTTCATGCGATAGCGCTCGCAGGCCAACGCGACCACCATCGCCCGTAATTGCATCTGGCTACGGCGGTCGGCCTTCTCAACCTTGTCGGTCGCAGGCATAAGCACTTTGCTGACGCGATTGCCCGAATTCCTTCCCTCGCGGAAGATCTTTGTCAGGGTCGGCCCGCGCTCATGCAGCGGGAGCTTGGACGCGGCTACCATCTGGTTCATGTTGTGAAGATGATCGGGATAATGTTTGAGCATGGTCGAGGGAACATTGTCCGAGAGCCAGTCATCGAACGAATCGATGCCGACGCTGCCTCCGCTGATCATGGACATCAGCCTTGGCTTGACCTTGCCGTCACGAATACTCTCAAAGAGATAGTGGTGGCCGGCGCGTTCGCCGCGCATGCCGATCAAGAAGCTGCTCTGCTCGATTTCTTTCTCGAGCATTGCCTGCATCTCGCGCAAGCGCTCCTCGCTCGCCTCTCCCTGCGCGAGCGCTCGCTCCAGGGAATCCAGGGCGATGTTCTGCATGGCAATGCGGATCAATACGGTAATCAGGAACGGATCATCCTTCATCGCCCGGCCGCCGTTGATGATCGCCTGGCAGGATTCGACGGCGCCGTCGTAATCTCCTTCCTGGGCCCGCAGCATGGCGTCGTGCTTGAGCCAGTCCGCCACGGTTCGCGCATCCTGGTGATGCTGGATGACCGTGCTGATCCAGTCGTCGGTGAAGGTCACGGGAAAACGCCCCTCGGGATATTTCCGGAGCTCGCGCGCTTGCTCGAGTTGCTTGGGCATCTTCGCGAACTCCGTCTGAATGACCTGCACTTGTTGCGAGTTGAGCTGGGAGTTCGCGGGAAGCTTTTCGAACATGAGATCGTAATTCGGCACGCCGCTGACCCAGACTCGGCCGCCGCGAACCATCGCCATCATTTTGAGCGCGGAATTGTCGGCGTCGGCAATCACCGGCCGGTCGGCCTGCATGTCCTGTAGCCGCCAGCGCGGATCCTCCTGGGCGGCCTCCTCCTCCGCCTGCGTCCAGGCGCCAGGCATGCCGATTATCCAGTAACCAATGACGCCGAGCGGCATCAGGATCGCCAGAGCCAGCAGCGCGAGCAACACGCGCAGCCACCGGCGTTTGCGTGGCTTCGGTGTTGTCAATGGCGGAGCCATGACGGGGGTGGTCGACATTTTTTTTTTCTCGACGCGCAGATCAGGATTTCATGGCGTCAGCCGGAAAGGCTGGCCGGCGCTGGCAATGGTTCGACGGCCGAGACGTGGCATTTTGATAATTCTGGAACAAATTGCATTTTTTCGGGGTGCCGGGCGCCCGGCGTGAGCCGGAGTAGGGTGCCTGAAACGCGGGGATGCGTTCTTCGGTGGATGAATGCATCGCTGGAGGAATATCGTCGCTGACGGCGCGTTTCACGCACCCTACTCCGGCTCACGCCGCAGCTTTCTTCCGCTTGCGTTCCGGCGGCGCGTGCTTCCAGCGACGATGGACCCAGAAATATTGCTCCGGCGCCGTGCGGATGATGCGCTCCAGCCCCGAGGTGAATCGCTGCGTGATCGCTTTGACGGCGTCTGGCGATTTGTCGTAGTCCTCCGGATAAATGATGTCGATTGGCAGGACGTGATACGCGCCGTCCAGCTTTGGCGTGCCGATCACCACCATCGGGACTTGATGCTCGAGCGCCATCAACGCGACCGCCTTGTGTGTCGAGGCGGGACGTCCGAAGAAATCGACGAACAGGCCGCGCTGGCCGGCGTCCTGGTCCGCCAGCGTGGCGAGCAGGCCTCCCTCCGCCAGGATCTTTTCCATCTGGTCGAAGTCGCCATGCTTGGCCAGCAGGCGTTGTCCCGTGCGCTCGCGGAAGCTGCGCAGGAAGCGATCGAGATACGGATTGTCGAGCGGCCTGGCGATGGCATGGGCGCGGAAGCCCAGCATGCCGAGCACGTAGCCGCCCATCTCCCAGTTGCCGAAGTGTCCCGTGACGAACAGCACTGGCCGGCCGGTGAGCAGCAACTCCAACATCCGCTTCGGCTCGCGCAGCACCACATGTTGCTTGTAGTTGTGCAGATGGAACCGCCGCGGCATGTGCATGATTTCGATGAGCAGCGTGCAGAAGTGCCGATAGACGCTGCGGACCATCGAATTGACCCCGGCATCCGAATGCTGCTCGGGAAACGCCTTGTGCAGGTTATCGATGGCAACGAGGCGATGACGCTTGTCGATGTGGTATGCAAGCCAGCCGAGGAAGCGCGCG
>DASRSQ010000958.1:0-10929 GCA_035656475.1 Gemmataceae bacterium
GTCAATCTCCAGACGAGAGCCGCAATCACACGTCACGGAAATCGGCATACGCAGGTCCAACGGGCCGGCACTTGGGCGGAATTGGCTTCTTCATTGTAACGGGAAAGGGCGCAGAGGGCAAAAAGTTTAGCCTTGCCCTCACGCCACACCAACCGACGCACAAGCGCTGCTGCAAGAAACCTCCCAAGTCACCCGCGGCTCCTCTCTCCCCGGAGTACCGGGAGAGAGAGGGAGCTGAAAGTTAGACGCTTCCTGAAGTTGGATCGAACAATCAAGCGCGCGCCAGATCAAAACGGTCAAGGTTCATCACCTTGTTCCACGCCGCGACGAAGTCGTTGGTGAACTTCTGGTGCGCGTCGGAACAGCCGTAAACCTCCGCCAGAGCGCGGAGCTGAGCGTTCGAGCCGAACACCAGATCGATGCGCGTTGCGGTCCATTTCACCGCCCCGGTCTTACGGCAACGCCCTTCAAACAGGTCGGCGTGGCTCGTGACCGGCTTCCACTGCGTGCTCATGTCGAGGAGGTTCACGAAGAAGTCGTTGCTCAGCGTCCCCGGCCGTTTGGTGAAGACGCCGTTCGGGGAACCCTGGTAGTTGGCGTTGAGGACGCGCATGCCGCCGACGAGCACGGTCATCTCCGGCGCGGTCAGGGTCAGCAGTTGCGCCTTGTCGATCATCAACGCCTCGGCTGGCACGCTGAACCTGCTCTTCTGGTAATTGCGAAATGCGTCCGCGACCGGCTCGAGCACGGCGAAGGACTCGACATCGGTCTGCTCCTGCGACGCGTCCATGCGGCCAGGGCTGAACGGGACCTTGACCGCAGTGCCGGCATTCGTGGCGGCCTGTTCGATGGCGGCGCAGCCGCCGAGGACGATGAGGTCGGCGAGCGAGACCTTTTTCGCTCCGCCGGCGCCGTTGAACGCGCTCTGGATGCCTTCCAGCGTCTTCAGCACCTTCGCCAGCTGAGCGGGCTGATTGACTTGCCAGTCCTTCTGCGGCGCGAGCCGAATGCGCGCGCCGTTGGCGCCGCCGCGTTTGTCGGAACCGCGGAAGGTGGATGCCGATGCCCAGGCCGTCGACACCAGTTCGGAAACAGACAGGCCCGACGCCAGGATCTTGGCTTTCAGGGCGGTCACATCGCCCGCGTCGATCAGGGGGTGATTGACCGCGGGAATTGGATCTTGCCAGATGAGGTCTTCCTTGGGCACTTCCGGGCCGAGATAGCGAGCACGCGGGCCCATGTCGCGGTGCGTCAGCTTGAACCAGGCACGGGCGAACGCGTCGGCGAATTCGGCCGGGTTCTTCAGGAAGCGCCGCGAGATCTTTTCGTAGGCCGGGTCGACGCGCAGCGCCAGGTCGGTGGTCAGCATCGTGGGCAGGCGCTTCTTATTGGCCGGATCGCGGACATCGGGAATGACGGCGGGGGCGTTCTTGGCGACCCATTGATTGGCGCCGGCGGGGCTCTTGGTCAGCTCCCATTCGTAGCCGAAGAGGTTTTCGAAGAAGTAGTTGCTCCAGCGCGTGGGCGTTTGCGACCAGGTGACTTCGAGTCCGCTGGTGATGGTGTCGCCGCCGACGCCGGTGCCGAACGTGTTGCGCCAGCCGAAGCCCTGCTCTTCGAGGCCGGCGGATCCGGGATCAGGACCGCAGTTGGAGGCCAACGCGGCGCCGTGCGTCTTGCCGAAGGTGTGCCCGCCCGCGATGAGGGCGACGGTTTCCTCGTCGTTCATGGCCATACGGCCAAAGGTTTCGCGAATGTCGCGGGCGGCGGCGAGGGGATCGGGATTGCCGTTCGGGCCTTCCGGGTTGACGTAGATGAGCCCCATCTGAACCGCGGCGAGCGGATTCTCGAGATTGCGGTCGCCGGTATAGCGTTTGTCATCGAGCCAAACCTTTTCGGCGCCCCAGTAGACGTCCTGGTCGGGCTCCCAAACATCTTCGCGGCCGCCACCGAAGCCGAAGGTCTTGAAGCCCATGGTTTCGAGGGCGACGTTGCCTGTGAGGATCATAAGGTCGGCCCAGGAAATCTTGCGGCCATACTTCTGCTTGATGGGCCAGAGCAACCGGCGGGCCTTGTCGAGGCTAACGTTATCGGGCCAGCTGTTGAGCGGAGCGAAGCGTTGCTGTCCGCGTCCGCCGCCGCCACGGCCATCGCCGGTGCGATACGTGCCCGCGCCGTGCCAGGACATGCGAATGAACAGCGGCCCGTAATGACCGAAGTCGGCCGGCCACCACTCCTGCGAACTGGTCATCAGATCGGCGAGGTCTTTCTTGACTGCGGCCAGATCCAGGCTGTTAAACTCTTTCGCATAGTTGAAGTCTGGGTCCATCGGATTGGATCGGGTGGAATGCTGCTGGAGCAGATCGAGCCTCAGCTCATTCGGCCACCAGTCGCGGTTCGTCGTTCCGCCGCCGGCGACATGGTTGAAAGGGCATTTGGCTTCGCTTGACATGTGACCGTCCTTTCCTGATGCGAGTTGCGAGAGTGGGGATTCGCCCTCAAACAATCACTTGTTGAGGTTGGCTGAAGAGTCAGGGATCTCTGACCATTCTATGCAGAAGAGAGCCGATAGCCGGCAGCAGGCGACAGGTAGCCAGACAAAACCGGGTGGATGATCTCGGCGGGTGCGGCAAGAATTTCTGGCAGCCACACTCACTCCGATTTGACCTGTCGCTGACGCAAATCACTAGCCACAGAGGACACAGAGGGCACAGAGAAATTGACGTGACGGCCACCGCGAAGAATTTGGCGCACGAGCAGAGTGTTGGAACGAATCACCTATATTGGAGCAAGTTCCTACGCCTCTCTGTGCCCTCTGTGTCCTCTGTGGCTGATGATACGTCAGCGACAGGTCGGATCGGAGTGAGTGCCTCAGTCGCTGCCATAAGTTTTTGCCACACTCATCTCGGCTACCTGCTACGAATTTATTTGCCTTCCGATTCCGCGAGTGCCTACGATACTATCGATGCCCGCTCTCCTGGAAGGATCTCACCATGAAAAGCGATGAAGAATTGCGCAAAGAACTGACACCAGAGCAATACCACGTCACGTGCGAGAAGGGGACCGAACGGGCCTTCACCGGCAAATACTGGGACTGCCACGACGACGGCGTCTACACCTGCGTTTGCTGCGGCCAACCGCTCTTCGACGCCGGCACCAAGTATGATTCAGGCACCGGCTGGCCGAGCTTCTGGCAACCCGTCGACGCCAACGCGGTGTCGCTGGTCGAGGACAACTCCTGGCGCATGCAGCGCACCGAGGTCGTCTGCAGCAAATGCAATGCTCACCTTGGCCACGTGTTCAATGATGGCCCGCAACCCACCGGCATACGCTACTGCATGAACTCGGCGTCGCTCAACCTGGTCGAACGCGAAAAAGGCAAATAGCAAACGGCAATCAACCCTCGTTCCCAAACTCCGTTTGGGAACGAGCGCTGACAAAAAAAGAACCCCGACTCATCGTCGGGGTTCCCGCCTCTTCGCACTCGCCACTTGCGAGTGAATCACGCCTGAACCTTGATCGGCACCTGCTTCGGGCGGACCGCCTCTTGCTTGGGCAGCCGCACCTTGAGCACGCCGTTCTTGAATTCCGCTTCGATCTTGCTCGCGTCGATCGATTCGTGCACTTCGAAGACGCGATAGAAATCACCCACGTCATACTCGCCGAACACGAGCCGGCCTTCGCGTTTGGACGGTTGCACCTTGCCGTGCAGGATCAGTTCGCCTTGCTCATAGCGCAAATCAATCTCGTGCGGCAACGCGCCCGGCATGTCGGCGAAGAGAAACAGCTCGGCATCGGTTTCGAAGATGTCCACACGCGGCGTGAAGCAGGCCCCATCGCGCGTCGCCTCCGCCACCGGGTTGTTGCTCGAATTCTTGACCGCCGCCGCAGTATTGGAAACCATAGGGTATTCTCCTTGTACGAGTTTGTTCTCATGGGGAGAGGTCCGGGGAGCGAAACGATGCCGCCAGACTTCGTTCACAGATCTCCCCGAACCTGGTCGATCGCTTTACGCTTTGATTTCGATCTTGCGCGGCTTGGCCGCCTCGTGCTTGGGCAGACGCACCTTCAGGACGCCATTTTCGAAGCGAGCCTCGATCGCCTCCTCATTGACGGCGAAGGGCAGCGTCACCGTGCGCGTGAACTTGCCGAACCCGCGCTCCTGGCGATGCTGCACGGCCTTGGCGAAGACCGGCGCCTTGCGCTCGCCTTTCAGCGTGAACTGGTTATGCCCGGTTACGAACAACTCAAGATCCTGCAGTTCCAGGCCCGGCAACTCCGCTTCCAGATAAAGCGCGTTGTCCTCTTCCCACAGGTTGATCGTTGGAAATTCTCCCAGGCCCAGCGGATGCCGGCCCCAGCGGTCGAACATGCGATTCATTTCGTGTTGCATCTCGTTGAGCGAACGCAACACCGGAGCCGTGGTCCAGCGAGAGAAGAACATGCACACACCTCCTTTGATCGGAAACTGGTCGCGCCTTGACGTGATAGCGCGTTTAGATTCATTTACCTACTGCGTGTCGCAGATGTGAGGATAAAGAGTGCAAGGTCCGTGCCAATTGGCGCGAAGCGGATGCGAGTGACGCAAGCTCAAGAAAATCGGGAAATTGCAACATTCCGCATGCAGAATGCGGTTTTCGGGCAGCGTGCGGGTTTGTCAATTTGGCAGGGAATCGCTGTCATCTTGCTCAGGCGGCTGGGCGATATCGGGGCGCAGGCGTTCCATGATTTCGACGAAGGCAGCGGGAGGCGTGACGCGCAGCTCGTTGCCGCCCTCCTCGATTTCGAAATGGTGCCAAAGTCCGCCGCGGACCCAGAAGAGTTCGGGGCTGATCGGGTAGGGCATGTCCTTGCACATTTTGATCGCGATGCTGCGCAGCCAGGGGGCCAGCATCAGCGATTCCGCGGTCACGAGCAGGACGAAGCAATGGTCGCGGCCCGGCACGATGACATAGAAACCGTCCTCCTCGTGTCCCGGAATCAGTTCATCGACGAGCAGGGCGCGCGACGAATCGTAGGCATCGGACGCCTGCGCTTGCAGGAGGCCGGATTCATCGTGCACCGGAGCGAAGCAGGTCGGCGCACTTTTGTCGCGGAGGTTGGCGAGGCCGCGCTGAAACCAGTAATCGGCGGCCTGGCCGGACGACGCGATCATGGCATCGTTGACATATGACATGCTCGTGGGGAAATCGATGACGAGAAAGGCGGAGAGGTGGCGATCGACGAGCGGCATGCTCCAAATGCCGACCTCGGCCCCTTGGCCGCGCACCGGCGGGCCGAGGCGAACCATCAGTTGGTCGGCGACCTCGCTCAGATTCTCGGGTGCCTTGCCCGCCTCGGCGGGAACGCTGCCGAGCAGATCGACAAGGAGATCGGGCCATGTGTCGCGCGGTTCGCGCCGCAGGCGGCGATAAAGGTTCTCGAGGCCGACTTCGCGTTGTTCCTTGGTCGCATCCAGACAGACGACGGAGCCGCCTTTCCACGCTTGTGCCTGCCAGCCAAGCCGCTCGATGGCTTCACGCAGCGCGAGCATGAAGGTGCCCGGATAGCGCGGGGTGCCGCTGCCGTGACCAGGATTGCTATTCGGTTTCACAAGTAAAAAGTAAAAAGGTAAAAGGAAAAAGTCAGACCCGAGCTATCATACGGCTGCTCCCACTTTTTCCTTTTACCTTTTCCCTTTTTACTTGGCACAGCCGTCGCCGCAGCGCAAGAACGGCGACACCGGCGGACACAACAAGCACGGCAACGGCTTCTTGCAATAGTCGTCCGGGCCGCCGCACGGCACGCGAGGCACACACGGCAACGGCTTCTTGCAGTAGTCATCCGGACCGCCGCACGGCACGCGCGGCACGCACGGCAACGGCTTGGGCAGATAGTCATTCGGGCAGCAGCCGGTCGGGGGACACACCGGCGCGCCCAGCCAGAATCGCCAACGCGGCGCTGGACCATCCGCAAACACGATGCCCGTGCTCAACAGGCACAACAGCAATCCAACCACACAACCTCGCTTCATGGCGTCGCTCCGCGCGCCACCGGCGCGATCATCTTCGCTCCCATCGGCAACACCGGCTGCGGCGGCGGCGCGGGGAAACGCTCGACCGGCGCGTCCAGCATCGGCGGACGCGGCTGCAGACGAATTTCCCAGCCGCCGCCGAGCGCTTTGTAGATCTGGACGAAGCTTAGCGCGATGTCTCCCTGTGCCTGGGCCAGCTTGTTCTGCTGACCGACCAGGAAGTTCGAGGTCACAAACGCCTGGTTCAAATCGAACTTCACGTCCTTGCTCAGCGCCACCGCCTCATCGACCGCGATCTTCGCCTCCTTGGCACTTACCGACAGTTCCCGCGTGCGCGTCTGCGAGCGCAGGAAGAAGACGATGTTGTCCTCGACCTCGCGGCCGGCCTGCAAGACGGCGTTCTGGTATTCGACCGCCGCCGTCTGGAACAACGCGTCCTGCACGCGGATGCCGTTGACGAGCCGGCCGTAATTGAGGATGTCCCAGCGCAGGCTTGGGCCGACGCTGCCGATGAAGCTGTTCGGCGTGACCAGATTGTTCAGGCCGGTCGATTCGTAACCGATCGAGCCTATAAGCGACAGGCGCGGATAGAGGTCGGCGGTGGCAATTCCGATGCGGGCGCTCTGGGCGGCGACCAGTCGTTCCGCGCGGCGCAGATCGGGGCGGCGCCGCAATAGGTCCACCGGCATGCCGACGGCGACTTCCGGCGGCACGGTCGGGATCGGGCCATCGCCCAGCTCGGGCATCAGGTCACGCACCGGCATGCCGAGAAGCACGCACAGGCGGTTGTTGGCCTGCCGCAGGCTGATCTCGAGTTGCTCCTTGATGGCGAGGGTGTCACGCAGGTTGGAGCGCATCTGTGCCTGATCAATCTTGCGGCCGGCGCCTCCTTGCAAGCGGTCCTCGGCTTGCTTCGCCAGGATCTCCTGGACGGCGATGTTGTCCGCGACGTAGCGGAGCTGTTGCTGGAAAACTCGAATTTCCACGTAGGTCGATGCGACCTCGCCGATCAGCAGCACCAGGGCGTCATCGTAGTTCTCGACCGAGGCGTCAAGTGCCGCGTTCGATGCTTCAATGCCGCGGCGGAAGCGGCCCCAGAAATCGATTTCCCAGGCCAGGTTGACGCCCGCGGCGGTGTCGTTGAACGTGCGATCGCCGAAGCCGCCGACGCCGGCGATATCGCGATGCAGCGGATTGGCGACATTCAAGCTGGTCTGCGTGCGGCGATAATCGCCGAAGGCTTGCTGTTGTTGCGGGAACAGATACCCGATGGCAATGTTCCGCTGCGCCCGGGCGGCGAGGATGCGCGTGCCGGCGGTGCGCAGCGTCAGGTTCTGCTGGTAGGCCTGCTCGACGAGAGCATCGAGCTTCGGATCGCGCAGCGCATGCCACCAGCCGGCGAGGTCCTTGGTGGACACATCTACCCCCTGATGACGGCTATCGATCCATTCGTCGGCGACAGGCGCGGGAGGCTTGCGGTAGTTAGGGCCCACCTTGAAGCCATTGCGCAGGTATTCGCCAAGGCTAGTGCAGCCCGATGTGGCCAGGCACATCGCCAGGGCCGCGGCGATGCCAACCGCGCGCAAAGGCAATTGGGAAAACATGGTTTTTTCCTGGACTTCCCGATATAACCTGTAACAATCCTGTTATCGGATTACCGTCATATTGCGCATAATCAGTTCTCAGCGCAGATTTGCCGAACCCGGCAAAGTTTCCCGACTGGGCAACCACGCTGGGTGTGCGAATCTGCCACAGGCTGTGCGGTCCTTGCATTAGGCCAGATAGATTGACCATGATTTCCGACCAATTTCCATGGATCTGTCACCTCGCGCCGACGGCATCGCCTTTGCTTTGGACCATTGCCATTGGCCAGGACCTCGTGAAGGAGCTCACCAATGAATGAACGGAAACCCGTCGTGGCCCTTTATGTCGATCGTGTGCAACAAAAATGGATCGTGCTGGATCCGGAGGGCAACTTCTGGACACTCTCCAGCGACGACCAAAACCCGTGGGACTTGCGTCAACCTTTTCAACCGACCGAGGAGACCGAGCTGGAACCCGTGCCCGGGCACTACAAGTCCATGCTCGGAATCCCGGCCTAGGAAGCTCAGGAAGCCCAATCATGTCTGCTGAACACACTCGTCTCGAGGAATCGCGCGCGGAAGCCGCGCCGTGGAAAAAGTGGGGCCCGTACCTGAGCGAACGCCAGTGGGGCACGGTTCGTGAGGACTACAGCGAAGGCGGCAACGCCTGGGACTACTTCACGCACGACCAGGCCCGCTCCCGCGCTTACCGCTGGGGCGAGGACGGCCTGGCCGGTATCTCCGATGATCGCCAGCAACTCTGCTTCGCCCTCGCCCTCTGGAACGGCAAGGACCCCATCCTCAAGGAACGCCTGTTCGGCCTGACCAACAGCGAAAGCAATCA
This sequence comes from Gemmataceae bacterium, assembly GCA_035656475.1. GTDB lineage: Bacteria > Planctomycetota > Planctomycetia > Gemmatales > Gemmataceae > SIAQ01. Next base: position 8,441 of record DASRSQ010000958.1, read on the forward strand.
CGGCGAGGACGTCAAGGAGTATTATTTCTACCTCGACAGCACGCCAACGCACTCGTACATGAAGTATCTCTACAAGTACCCGCAGGGTACTTTTCCCTATGCCAATCTCGTCGACACCAGCAAGGCGCGCAGCCGAACCGAGTTCGAGTACGAGCTGCTCGACACGGGGGTATTCAACGAGAGCCGCTATTTCGATGTCTTCGTGGAGTACGCCAAGGAATCGCCGGAAGACATTCTGATCCAGATCACCGTCTGCAATCGCGGCCCCGCGCCCGCGGAGCTGCACGTGCTGCCGACCTTGTGGTTTCGCAACGAATGGTCCTGGCTCGGCGGCAACGACAAGCCGGGCATGGAGGCGCAGCGCGGCGTCGTCAAGGCGAGCCATCCCGGTCTCGGCGAGCGCTATCTCTACTGCGACGGTTCCGCGACGCTGCTTTTCACCGAGAACGAGACGAACACGCAGCGCATCTTCGGCGTTCCCAATCGCTGCCCGTTCGTGAAAGACAGCATTAACGACTACGTCGTCCACGGCAAGACCGACGCCATCAATCCGGCCCAGAAGGGGACGAAGGTTGCAGCTCTGTATCGCGTGACCGTCGCTGCCGGCGGCAGCGAGGTCATCCGCCTGCGCCTGAGCGATCGCGCGCCTGCAGCCTTCGCCCAGGGCAACGGCGCGGGCGCGTTCGGCGCGTCCTTCGTCAGCGCCTTCGAGCAACGCCGCAAGGAGGCGGACGAATTCTATCGCTCGGTGATTCCGCCGTCATTCGACGCCGATCATGCCAATGTCATGCGCCAGGCCCTCGCCGGCATGATGTGGAGCAAACAATTCTACCACTACGACGTCGACAAGTGGCTCGAAGAGCGCGGCTCCGATCCGTTCAAGCCCACGCGCAAGTGGGCGCCGCGCAACGATCAGTGGCATCACATGTACAATGGCGATGTCATCTCGATGCCCGACAAGTGGGAATATCCTTGGTACGCCGCCTGGGACCTCGCCTTCCACGTCATCGCCCTGACGCTCGTCGATGCCGATTTCGGCAAGCAGCAGCTCAAGCTGATGCTGCGCGAACGCTACATGCATCCCAATGGCCAGATTCCCGCCTACGAGTGGAATTTCGGCGACGTCAACCCGCCAGTCCATGCCTGGGCCACGATCTTCACCTATCGACTGGAGAAAGCGCGGACCGGCGACGGGGACCGCGAATGGCTCAAGAGCTGCTTCCAAAAACTTCTGCTGAATTTCACCTGGTGGGTGAACCGCAAGGACCGCAATGGCCGAAATATCTTTGAAGGCGGTTTCCTCGGCCTCGACAACATCGGCGTCTTCGATCGCAGCGCGCCGTTGCCGACCGGCGGCTACCTCGAACAGGCCGACGGGACTGCATGGATGGCCCTCTTCTGCCAGAACATGCTCGAGATCGCCAGCGAACTCGCGATGACCGATCCGGACTACGCCGACATGGCGATCAAGTTCGTCGAGCATTTCCTGTGGATCGCCTCCTCGATGGCGCACATGGGCGGCGATACCGGCATGTGGGACGAGGAAGACGGCTTCTTCTACGACGTTCTGCGTCTGCCCAGCGGCCAATCGATGCGTCTGAAGGTTCGCTCGATGGTCGGCCTTCTGCCGCTGTGTGCCGCCACCGTCTTCGAAGGCAAGATGTCGGAAAAGTATCCCGAGATCGCCCAACGGCTGCGTCGCTTCCTCGAAGCTCGTCCCGAGATCAAGGCGGCGATCCACGATCCCGGCGCCGTCGGCGTCGCCGGACGCAAGATGGCTTCCATTCTTGACGAAACGCGGCTGCGCCGTGTGCTGGCGAAAATGCTCGACGAGAACGAATTCCTCAGCGAGTACGGCATCCGCTCGCTGTCGCGCTTTCACGCCGAGCATCCCTACACCTTCAACGCCGGCGGCCAGGAGTATCGCGTATCGTACCTTCCGGCCGAATCCGACACCGGCATGTTCGGCGGCAACTCCAACTGGCGCGGCCCCATCTGGATGCCCGTCAACGCCCTCATCATCCGGGCCCTCACGCAATACTACTTGTTCTACGGCAACGACTTCGTCGTCGAATGCCCGACCGGTTCGGGGCGGATGATGAATCTCTACCAGGTGGCCGAGGAGCTCTCGCGCCGCCTGGCCAACATCTTCCTCAAGGACGCACATGGCCGGCGGCCCGTGTACGGCGGCGCGCGTCCGTTCCAGGAGGACCCGCACTGGCGCGACCTGATTCTCTTCTACGAATACTTCCACGGCGACAACGGCGCCGGCCTCGGCGCCAGCCATCAAACCGGCTGGACCGGCATCGTCGCCCGGGCCATGCACCTGTTCGCCACCACGACTCCGGAGCAAGCGCTGCAGCTCGGCAAGTCGGCAGCGGTGGTGGAAACACACCGACCGCCCCGAGCGGATACCGTGCGAGCGTAAATCCGAAATCCGAAGCAAATCCGAAATCCGAACAATGCAAGCCAGTTTTTGTTTCGGATTT
>DASRSQ010000959.1:0-4349 GCA_035656475.1 Gemmataceae bacterium
GAAGCTGTCCAAGAAGGAAGAAATGGCGCAAGTGGCCGGCATCAGTGCCAATAACGATCCGAAAATTGGCCAATTGATGGCCGACGCTTTCGAGAAGGTCGGCAAGGACGGCGTCATCACCGTTGAGGAAGGCAAAACCTCCGAGACGACGCTGGAGTTCGTCGAGGGCATGCAGTTCGACAAGGGCTACATCTCGCCGTACTTCATCACCGACGCGACCGAGATGAAGGCGATCCTCGAGGATTGCTACATCCTCCTGTTCGAGAAGAAGCTGTCAAGCGTGCGCGACATGGTGCCGTTGCTCGAGAAGATCTACAACTCGGGCAAGCCGCTCCTGATCATCGCGGACGATGTCGAGAGCGAGGCGCTCGCGGCCCTCGTGGTCAATCGGCTCCGCAGCGGCCTGCAGGTGTGCGCGGTCAAGTCGCCCGGCTTCGGCGATCGCCGCAAGGCGCTCATGCAGGACATCGCGACCCTCACCGCCGGCCAGTTCATCAGCGAAGACCTCGGGCTCAAGCTCGAGAACATCGAGCTGACGCAACTCGGCCGCGCCAAGCAGGTCGTCGTCGAGAAGGAAAGCTGCACGATCATCAATGGCGCCGGCAAGAAGGAAGACATCAAGGCTCGCATCGATCAGATTCGCGCTCAGATGAACCAGACCGAGAGCGAATACGACAAGGAAAAGTTCAGCGAACGTCTCGCCAAGCTAACTGGCGGCGTCGCGATCATCCGCGTCGGCGCGGCCACCGAGGCCGACATGAAGCAGAAGAAGGGGCGCGTCGAAGACGCGCTGCACGCGACCCGTGCGGCGGTTGCCGAAGGCATTCTGCCCGGCGGCGGCGTGGCGCTCATTCGCGCCATTGACACCGCCGAATCGGTCGCCAAGAAGCTCCAAGGGGACGAGAAAGCTGGCGCCGAGATCGTCGCCCGGGCTCTGGAGAAGCCGGTTCGCACGCTGGCCGAGAATTCGGGTCAGGACGGCGCGGTCGTCGCCGACGAGGTTCGCGTCCGCGGCGAAAAGAGCTTCAACATCGGCTACAACGCCTTGACGGGCGAGTACGAGGACATGATCAAGGCCGGCGTCATCGACCCGACCAAGGTCACGCGTTCCGCCCTGCAAAACGCCGCCAGCATTGCCGGCCTGATGCTGACGACGGAAGTGATGATCACGCGCATCGACGCCGACGCCCCGGGCAACAAGGTTGCCGGCGCGATTCGGTAGACAAGTGAAAAGTAAAAAAGGAAAAAGGAAAAAGTGGTAAAAAGGAGAGGTTGCTCCTGATTATCACTTTTTCCTTTTGCCTTTTTACTTTTGCCTTGTGAAGCGGAGCCGACATGACGACGAAGCGGGATTTATACGAAGTGCTGGGCGTGGATCGCGGCGCCTCCGAGGAGGAGGTCAAGAAGGCGTTTCGCGCTCTCGCCATGAAGCATCATCCCGATCGCAATCCCGGCGACGAGGAAGCGGCAGTCCTCTTCAAGGAAGCCGCCGAGGCGTACGCGGTCCTCAGCGATTCCGACAAGCGCGAGATCTACGATCAGTACGGCCACGAAGGCCTCGAACGCGGCATGGGTGGCGGCGGCGCGGACTTCGACACGATCTTCCGCAATGCGGGCCTCGGCGACATCTTCGGGGCCGCCTTCGGCCAGATGTTCGGCGGCCGCCGCGGGCCGCAAATACTCGAAATCGATCTGATCGAGGCGTACCGCGGCTGCACCAAGACCATCCAGGTTCCGACGCAAGAAGATTGCCCCGATTGCAAGGGCAGCGGGGCGAAGCCCGGCACGAAGTCGTCGCGGTGCCGACACTGCAACGGCAACGGCGCGGTGTCGCTCGATCCCTTCGGCATGATGCGCGTCAAATGCAACGCCTGCGGTGGGCGCGGCGCGATTATTGCAGATCCTTGCAACCGCTGCCGGGGGCGAGGCAGCTTCAACGTCACCAAGCCGCTTGAGATCAATATCCCGGCCGGCGTGGATAGCGGTCAAACTATTGTGTTGCAGGGGCAACCGATCTGCGAATTGCGCGTGCGTGAGCACGCTTTGTTTCGCCGCAAAGACGACGCGCTCGTTTGCCAGGTACCGATCACGTTCAGCCAGGCGGCGCTCGGCGCGGAAATCGAGATCCCTTCGCTGGATGGCAAGTTGATGCACACGATCAAGGCCGGTGTCCAATCGGGGGACTTCATCCGCATTTCCGGCAAGGGAATGCCGATCCGCGGCGCCGGCGGACGACGCGGCGACATGCACGTCCAGCTCGTCGTCGAAACGCCGAAGAACCTGACCAAGCGTCAGGAGGAGCTACTGCGCGAGTTGGCGGAGCTCGACCACAAGCACGTGTCGCCACAACGTAAGAGCTTCTTCGAGAAGGTGCGCGAGTTGTTCACCGGCGCGGAAGAAGAGACGAAGGACAAGAAATAATCCCCAAGCCCCGGGATGAGCGCAGCGATTCCCGGGGGTGAGGAGTTCCCTATGAGCGACCCAGTCAAAGCCGAAACGCCGCCTTTGAGCGCGGAGGAGTTGGAAAAGCTCAAGAAGGCCGCGGTCGAGCGCGATCAATATCTCGATCTGGCCGCGCGAACGCGCGCCGAGTTCGAGAACTATCAGAAGCGCATGCAGCGCGAGCGCGAGCAGGAGCGCAAGTACGCATTCGGCCCGCTCGCGGAAAACCTGTTGCCGATCCTCGACAATCTCGAGCGCGCGGTGCAGGCGGGCAAGCAGGCCGGCGAGACGGGACCGCTCGTGCAGGGCGTCGCCATGGTGCAGACGCAGTTTCTCGACCTGCTCAAGCGCAACGGCGTCACGCGCATTGACGCGGAAGGGAAGCCGTTCGATCCGAACGTGCACCAGGCGATCATGCAGAAGCCCGATCCTGCGCTTGAGCCGAACACGATTGTGCAGGTGATCGAGCAGGGATTCATGAACCAGGACCGCGTGCTGCGGCCGGCGAAGGTGATAGTATCGACGAAGGGATAAGGAGCAGAGACCGAATATGCCGACCTATGAATATCAATGCGATGCCTGCAAGCATCACTTCGAGGAGTTGCAATCGTTCAGCGATCCGGTGTTGAAGAAGTGCCCGAAGTGCAAGAAGAACAAGCTGCAGCGTCTCCTCGGCACCGGGGCGGCGATCATCTTCAAGGGTAGCGGGTTCTACCAGACCGACTATCGCAGCGAATCGTACAAGAGCGCGGCCAAGGCGGACGAGGCGAAGCCGGCGGCGGCGGCCGCCGCCGATAAAACCGACAGCGACGCTACATCGAAATCGACCGATACGAAAGAAACGTCCGCCACCAAGAAGTCGGCGGAAGGGAAATCTTCAGGGAAAAAGGCCAAGTAGCAATCGGGGTTGGACGATGAAGAAAGCACGTTGCCCAATTTGCGACAAGGCGATGGATTCACAGGGGCCGAAGGAATGGCCGGATTGGCCATTTTGCAGCAAGCGCTGCCGCTTGGTCGATCTGGGTCGCTGGCTGGGCGGTGAATACCGCATCGAAACTCCGATCGCAAAGGAGGATCAAGAATACCTCGACGAGTTGGCCCATTCTCCTGAACCGGCCGTTCCTTCGGCCGATCCCCATAGAGAGGAGGCGTAGGCAACTGCGCCTCTCTTTTTTTGCGCGCGATCATCCCCACAATGCGTCAGTTGCGTGCCAGTCGGCGAAAGAGATACAGAGCGACCAGCGTGAGCAACAGGTTGGCGTCATGGATGGTGACCCAGCTGGATGCCTTGGCGTTGCGCGCCATGTTGATCATGCAGAAAAGTGCCGGATAGTAGATCGTGATGATCGGCAGGAAGCAGATGACGAAGGCGCTGAGATAGTCGCTTTTGCAAAACCAGATGCCGACGGGGCAGCCGACGAGGGCGAAGCAGAAACAGCCAAGGGCGAGGGCGACGCGCATGTGGCGTTCGGTGTCAAGCGCGAGGAGTTGGCTTTTGCGCAGCCTCCATTCGCTGGTCAGGTGCTGGACGTGTTCCGCGAAGTGCGCGCCGGCCCGGCCACGGTCGATCTGGCGCTGATGCCTCTCGATCTCCTTTGCCAGTTCCTCGCGTTCGTCGATGGTCTTCTCCTCGCATTCGTAGAGTTCGTCCCACATCATGTCGGTGGCGCGAAGCGTGGCCGCGGCGGCACAGAAGTCGGGAGGCAAGGCGATTGGCCAGGTCCGCTCGTCCATGACGCCGACGGCGCCTCCCTGCAACATGTCGCACTGCTTCATATCCACGAATAGCTCGCGCGTCGCCGGCTCGAAGCGCAGGATGCCTTCGCGCGCGTGCATGATCATATCGAACGTGCCCCCCTTCTCGTTGCGCTTCTTGATGAACACGTCTTGCAGCACTCGGCCGTACA
>DASRSQ010000960.1:0-5069 GCA_035656475.1 Gemmataceae bacterium
GCCGGCGCTCAGCATCGGCAAGGCGAACCAGAGACGACTCTTGGCGGCGCCGCCGGATAATTCAGGCCTAGGTGTGTCGTGCGGCATCTTCTAGCCTCTTGTGAATCACGCTTCCGTTTCGCCTTGGCGCAAGGTCACGCGGCCCGGTTTTGCAGGGATGCGACCCGGGACTTGCGAAAACGGGCATAGATCATGAATCCCAAATTTCGGTCCAGCCAGCGCTGGAGACGCCGTGGCGTCGCAATAGCGGGCCCAGCCCAGTCATCCACCACCACTGCCGCAGGGCAAGATTCTTGTATACACCGACAAACATGCCGTGCCGTCGTCGCGCAGCAGAATGAAGTTGAGAGGCCGAGGAGGCGATATGAAGTTGAGGGGCCGAGGAGGCGATGGCGGAGGAGCATGGGAGTCCTTTCCCTTGATGACACGATTCCGTTACGCCATTCTATCCGGTCAAATTGGGGCGGTAAACAGCAAAGGACTTGAACGCAAGAAAACGTCCGCACCGTTGGCCCTTGCGAGTCAGGTCGGTGCGGACCCAGAAAGGGGATCCGCCAAATCTTACGTTTTTTTTCGCCGAGAAGTGCGGCTTTCACAAATGTCACAAAACACCAAATTCAACCAAATTGAGGCATATTTGCCATCATCACGTTCGGCGCAGGTATGACTGACCAGTCAGGTCGGTAAAGCGAAAGATACACACCAGCTTGCGAAGAACTAACTGAGTTCGGGTAGACGCTTTTCGATTAAAAGTTAGAGAATGATGAGGTAGCTGTAAACGGATCTTGCAGACAAGACGATTGCGAGGCAAAGGCGTGCTCTCAAACCTAGGCGATCCTCACACTCAACTCAAGTATTCGTGCCCAGCCTGCAACGCGCCGCTTAGGAAGCGGAGTGATGGTTGGAATTGCGACGTGCACGGCACTTACCCAGATATCGGCGGAATCGCGCGCCTCATCCGGCGAACGGATGATGCGCCTCTCGAAGGTGTATTCGATTCCCACTGGACGGATCAGGCTGCGGAACTGATTCCGCCGTCCAAGCTGGCCGCAGCAAGCTCTTTCTTGGCTCCATTTGTCGATTCTCTTCGGCGCGAACTAGGCGATCACCCACCGCTGGTTCTGGATGCGGGAGCGGGTGATGGCGTACACGCTTGTGTACTCGATCAGACGACGCAAGCCATTGCCTACGTCGGATTTGACTTGTCGATCGAAGCACTTCGCGTTCTGCAGCGCCGTTTGCCGGCTTCGGCGACATTGGTTCAAGGCGACGTTGCGGTGCTTCCTTTTGTGGACAACACATTTGACGCGGTTTTCTCCTTCGGCGTGCTTGGCTACACCTCGACTCCGCAACGCGCCTTTTCAGAGATGTGCCGGGTGACAAGGCCCGGGGGCATGATCGGTTTGTGGGTGTATCCGGATCGCCAAACCTTCAGTATGCGGTTGTTTCGGATGGTGCGTTGGCTGGCCGAGATAACCGGGTCATGGGGAAAATACCTTCTCGCAAACGCGATTGTGCCCTTCCTGCCGGTGCTTCCAACGCGATCGAAGGTTCATCTTGGTAACGCGACGTGGAAGCAATGCCGGGAAGTAGTGATGGTCAACTTCTACCCTGGTCTGTATTTTCCGACGCGAGACGAGGTTCGGAGATGGTTTGAAGATTGTGGTGTCGATATTACGGCGGACGATGTCACTGAACCAATCACATTATGGGGAGTGAAAAAAGCCTGCTATTGAGCGAGCGATCTGCGCCATGGGGTAGGGATAAAGAGAGGTGGACCTTAAGGGTTTTCGGGGATCGAGATGACCACGGCCTCGTGGTCATCTACCCGGCCGGTGAGATTGGAGTCAGAAAGCGAGGTAAGGCTTGACCACGTTCGGGTCCATTTCCGAGACGCTTCCGTTCAGAACGATGGCCCCTTTTTCCATCACGTAGTAGCTGTCGGCGAGTTGTGTAGCGAAGTCGAGGTATTGCTCGACCAGAAGGATCGACAGGCCGCCGCGCTTCTTGAGTTCGCCGAGCACCTCGCCGATCAAGGTGATGACGTTGGGTTGAATGCCTTCCGTCGGCTCATCGAGGATGAGCAGCTTGGGCTGCATGACGAGAGCCCGCGCGATGGCGAGCTGCTGTTGCTGGCCGCCCGACAGAAAGCCGCCCTTGCGGTCGAGAAAGCTCTTCAAAATGGGGAAATAGCCGAGCACATCGGCGAGCAACGCCTGCCGATTGCCGCGCGTGTTGAGCAGGCCGACCTGCAGGTTCTCGAGCACGGTGAGCTGCGGAAAAATCTCGCGTCCTTGCGGCACATAGCCGATGCCGGCGCGAGCCCGCACATCGGGCGTCGTGCGCGTCAGGTCTTTGCCATCGAAGGTGATGCGGCCGGAGTTGGCGCGCAAGAGGCCCATGATGCTCTTGAGCAGCGTCGTCTTGCCGACGCCGTTGCGGCCCATCAAGCAGACCATTTCACCGGCGCGCACCTCCATCGACAGGTCGCGGAGGATTTGCGTTTCGCCGTAGGAGACAGAGAGATTATCGATTTTGAGCATGCCGGCTGACACCCTCTTTGGCCGCATGGCCGTTCATCGATGGAGCATGCTTCTTGCCAATATCTTTCTCGACCTTGTGATGGCCGAGATAGACCTCGATGACCTTGGGATTGGTCTGCACCTCGCGAATCGTTCCCTGGCAGAGCGTGCGTCCCTCGTGAAGCACCGTCACCTTGCTCGCGATCTGGCGGACGAAGGTCATGTCGTGATCGATGACGATCAGCGTGTGCTTGCGGGCGAGTGCCATCAGCAAATCACCGGTGCGTTCCGATTCGCGTGGCGTCATGCCGGCGACCGGTTCATCGACCAGCAACAACTCCGGATCCTGGGCCATCAGCATGCCGAGCTCGAGCCATTGTTTCTCGCCATGGGCGAGGATGCCCGCGGAGGTCTGGGCCTTGTTGGACAGCCCGATGGTTTCGAGAATCTCGCAGATGCGTTCGGAGTTGGCGGCGGTGAGCCGGCTCCAAAGGCTGGCGAAGATGCCGCGGCGACTTTTGAGAGAGAGAGCGAGATTGTCCCAAACCGACAGGCTTTTGAAGACGTTGGGTGTCTGAAACTTTCGGCCGATGCCAAGCCGGGCGATTTCCTGCTGCGAGCATTTGGTGACGTCGACGGTCTTGTGCTCGTCAGGGCGAAAGTGGACGGTGCCGGAAGTCGGGCGAGTCTTGCCAGTGATGACGTCAAGCAGCGTGGTCTTGCCGGCGCCGTTGGGGCCGATGACGACGCGAAGTTCGCCGCGCTCGATGGAGAAGTTGAGATCGCTGATGGCCTTGAAGCCGCTGAAGTCGACGTTGACCTCGCGGACGTCGAGGATGATTTCGGGAACGATCTTGGACTGGAAACCCATGATTACCTCGCAGGGACCTGGCTGTGCGAAGCCGGTGAGTTCTTGCGTGTGAACAGGCGTGCGATCCAGTTGCCCAGGCGCACGAGCCCGCCGACGATGCCGTCAGGCAGGAAGAGGACGATCGTGACGAAGAGCGTGCCGAGGACGATGGGCCACAGCCGGGTGAAGTTGAGCTTGCACCAGGTGCCGGCCGCTTCGACGATTTCGTCCTCGAGGTTGAGCCAGTTGAGCAGGTCGGTCGGGATCGCGACGTCCCCCATGCTGCTGATCCTGTCCTGGCCGAAACCGATGAGCAGCGTGCCGAGAATCGGTCCGAACAGCGTGCCGCGCCCGCCGCCGGCGACGAAGATCACGACCACGATTGAATCTTCGATGCTGAAAACCTGCGGCCCGATCGAGCGAATCGAGCTGACGTAGAGGGCGCCGGCAATGCCCGCCATGAAGCCGGCGAACGCGTAGATGAACGTCTTGTACATGGAGGTGTCGTAGCCCAGCGCCTGCACGCGAAACTCGTTGTCGCGAATGGCGGTCAGAATCTTGCCGAACTTGGAATGGACGATCAGATACGACAGGATGCCGAACAGAACCAGAATGACCGTGATCATCAGATTCAGATCTCGGCGATCCCGGAACGCGAAGCCGAATAGCTCCAGGTGCGGCAATCCCGGCTGGCCGTCGACGCCCCCCGTGTACGAACGCTGGTTGGAGACGAGCGTGAACATCGCATACACAAGGGCCTGCGTAATCAGCGAGAAATAGACCCCCTTGATGCGCCGGCGAAACACGACGTAGCCGAACAGTCCCGCCAGCAGCGTCGGGATCGCGACTGCGAGAAAGATCGCCAAATAGGGATTGACCAGCGGCGCCAGCAAGCTTGGCACCTCGTTGAGCTGCCCCTGGAACATGAACTCCGTCAGTCCCATGTCGGGCCCGTACCAGTAGCGATATTCGGGCCCGCGATCGCGCATGTTCGCGCCTTGCAGGTTGAGCGAGTACGCGACGAGATAGGCACCGATGCCGAAGTAGAGTCCCTGCCCCAGGCTGAGCAGGCCAGTGTAGCCCCAGATCAGATCGACGCTCAGCGCGAACAGCGCCAGCGTCAGGAACCGATTGAGCTTCTCGATCTGCAACGGCGATTGAATCACCATCGGCAACAGGAACAGGCTGCCGAGAAACGCGGCGAACAGAAGGAACCTGCCGATATGCCGGGGCGGCCGCGGATTGGTCGGCTTGAGTGTCTGCGTTGCGAATGTCGTTTGCGTCGGAGCGTCAGGCGTCATACGAGCGCTCCTTGGTGGTGAATAGACCGGACGGGCGAATCAGCAAAAAGCCAACGACGAGCAACAAGCCGAACACCTTTGCCATTGCCGTGGGGGAGTCGATCAACTTGTAATCGCCAACGATCTTCTCCGCGAAGCTGATACAGGTGGCGATGATGGCAGCGGCCCCGACAGCGCCGGCGAGTTGGCCCATGCCGCCAAGCGTCACGACCATGAACGCGTTGACGACGTAGTCGCCTCCCATGTTGTACTTGACCGTGTACAGATGCGCGAGCACGCAGCCCGCGATGCCCGCGAGGCCGGATGCGAAGGCGAACGTGATCGCATCGACACGCCGCGTGGAAACGCCGAGCGCCGATGCCATCGCCCGGTTTTGCACGACGGCGCGAATCTTGA
>DASRSQ010000961.1:0-15763 GCA_035656475.1 Gemmataceae bacterium
CACATTCCGATGGTCGAATTCGTGCTCGGCCGCCTGCGCGCTACCCTGCGGCCCGGCACCCGCGTCGGCTTTCTCGAACCCGACTTCCGCTCGCCGCTCGCCCGCCTCGCCTACCTGGAGGCGACCGGACGCCCGGAACTCGCGCCGCTCTGCGCCTGGGCCGTCGCCATCAATCACCTTTACCTTGCCCGTCAGATTTCCCCCGCCGTCGGCGCCACCCTGGCCCGCACCCTCGAACGGGCTGGCTACCACAATGTCCGCAGTGACTGGACCGAAACCCGCTCCAACGCCTTCACCATCGAGAATATGCTCATGTTCTACGACGAGGTGCGCGATCGCCTGATCGAGCTCGGCATCATGACCGCGGACGAAATCGATCGGCAACAGGCCCTGTTGCGTGCCCTGCCAACCGACAACCTGCCCCCCGCCTGGGGCATCTTCCGCGTCGCTTGCGTCGCCTAGTGCGTTGACGGGACACTAGCTAGAGCACAGGCCAGCGATCCGTGGCGTAGGCGGCTCGCCAGAAAATGTCAGCGATTGCATTTATAGGAGAGGCCGCCTGCCATGGAATCTTGCTCGCATTTTTCAATCAACAATTCCTGACTCACAACACTATCGCTTCATCGCCTTGCGATAGTTCGTCCGCTTGTTGCCGGAGTCGAGCGTGACGTCAAGGGTGCCGAGGCTGGCTTCGATCGCCTTGTCGAAGGAGTCGTTCTGCGCTCGCAGCGGACGACGCGCGACGACGGCGACTTGTTTCCCCTGGGTGCGCTCCTTGCCTTCTTCTTTCGGCGAGCCGTAGTCCTCGAACAGGTAGACGCGGAACGACGTGGGATCCTTGACGTTCGCGTTGTTCGCGTCGGAGTAGGACAGGTACTTGTAGGGAATTTTCGTATTAACGTCGGAATACGGGCTGAGCGCCTTTACCTCGATCACCTCGTACTGGTCCTTGTCCGGCAGCTTCAGCTCTCCCTTGGTGTGCTGCCTGTAGAAGTCCTTGATCGCCAAGCGGACGAAGATGCGGAAGTTGTCCGGGAAGTATTTACCGAACTCCTCCTTGTCCTTCGCCTTGGCGTCGGCGATATGGGCGGCGGCGACAAATATGTCGGTCTCGGGTTCGCTCGCGTTGTAGCGGAAACATGGGAACGGCGAATAGTACGGCGTCTTGTCCTTGGGCGTCGGACCGTAGCCCTTCGGCAGACGCAAATAGAAATCGAACGGCCACGCGGCGATGCCCTCCTTGTTCTCGTCCTTGACGTCCTTGGCATCCTTGGCGGGTTCCTTCTTCGCCCCCTGCAACTGGATGTACGGGATAATGATCGGCTCATCGAGCGACCGATTGGCGATGTCGAACTCGGTGACGCGCCGACGCTGCGCGTCCATGCGACTCTGATATTCCGACAGCCCGCAACCCGCGACGGCCAGGAGCGACATCGCAAACAATGCCTGAAACCGCAAGATCTTCATGTTCCCTCGTCAACGCTGGCCGCGCCGGCTCATCTCGACACCACGCGTCGTGATCAAATACTTGGCTAGCATATTCGGCTTCTCCCACGCGGGCAGCGGCTCCTGCCCTTGCATGTAGCGGAGAAACTGTTTGGTCACCTGGGCGAAGTGCGCCTCGTGCCCCACCCGGAACGCCGCCGGAATCGTCAGGCGAAACTGGTTGTCCAGATCCATCATGCCAACGCCCGGCCATTCCGCCTGCAGCGCCCGCAGTCGCAACTCGAGGGCACGCTTCACCGGCGGAGCGTCGATCGCCCGGTTGGGGATGACGTAAAGCTCCGGCTGAAACTTCTCCGCCCGTCCCTGACGGATTTCGATGCGCGAGCGCGAGCCACGAAAGACCGCCAGGTGTGTATCCCCGCCGCCGCCGGCCGCTTCCAGGTCCCACAGGACGTTCAGCTTCACATGCACTCCCGCCACCGCGAAGCAGACGAGGGAGTTGCAATCGTAATGCAGATCGTCGCCGTCCAGCGCCTCATGCAACGACTGCGGATATTCGCCTTCGCCAGTGATCTGCTGAAACGCCGAGCGCGACAGAACCGTTGGCCAGTGTTTCGCCGACATCAGGCACACATCGCGAGCGGCGTCGATCGGCCGATCCGGGTGCAGCATCCATAGTACCAGATCGACCAGATGCGTGCCGACGTCGCTGAGCGCCTCGCCTTGCTCACGTACGTCGAAGAACCACGGCGGCCGCCGCAAGGGCACGCCCGCGACGTGCTTCTTCAGATAATGGATGCTCTCCATGAACACGCCGGGCTCGTCGGGCGAGCCGGCGATGATGTTGCCAAAGATCGCGTCATCCCGCAGTAAAGCGCGCTGGAGGATCGACGTGATCTCATGCCGTTCGGTCATAATGTCGTACGCGGTCAGGCCGCGCGCGTCGGCCAGGTCAAGCGCCTGTTGCAACTGCGGTAACTGTTCGGGCAGCAGCACCCACGGCTTGTCCGCCAGCACATGCAATCCAGCCTCGAGCGATGCGTGAATCGCATCCATCTTGGCAGCGTTACGGCCCGCGAGCACGACGACATTCCCCGGCTTCTCGCGCAACATTCGCGCCAGAGAATCCGGCCCCGCGTGCACTTCCAGCTCCCAGCGCGTCGGCTCGGCGGCACGCGCGTTGAAGCCGGCGATCCGTCCCACGTGCGCAATCAGGTCCGCCCCGAGTGCGCCGTAGACGTGCACCGTCGGCGCCACCTGCGCGTACATTTCTTTCTGCACGAGGGCCGCGTGAAAATGGCCCGGATTCAGGGTGAGAAAGCGTATTTCCTGCATGAAGGTGCACCTAACCAAAGAATCAAAGTGGGAGATTCGCTCGAAACGACCCGCACCAGAACCCTCATCGTCATTTACTTCACCGAGGACGTAAGAAGCTTGACCATGCCCTTGCCGAGCGCATCGCCGACGAGGAAATAGGTTTCGGCGTTGCCGAACTCGTGATGCCCATGCGTGGGGTTCGGCGAATCCTCCGGACGGCGGACGAAGTCGTGTGTCTCGACGAAGAGCACGTTGTCCTTGAACTCCGCCCGCGTTGCCGCGTTGGCTTGCGCCTTGCGTAGCGTGTCCCACGCGCCGGGGGCTTTCACCCAGGGGCCCGTCAATTCGCCAATGACGACCGGCAGCTTCGGCGACTTCAGGTCCTTGCGGACATCCTTGATCAGATTTACCAAATTCTGCTCGTATTCCGGCACCGCGTTCTTCGGGTCGACGCCATCGTTCCAGCCCTGGTACCAGACGAAGCCGGCGACCTGGTAGCCCTGCCCCTTGTAGGCCGGAAAGTCGGTCTTGAGCTTGTCGAGAGCCGTCCGAACTTCCGCCAGCATCTTCTTGTAATAAGGGCCGACCTCGCCGCCGGAGCTGGGTGGCCGAAAGTCCTTGTAGAGACTTTTGCCGCCCCAGGCGGTCTTGACGAGCAGGACCTGGCCGCGCACGTGATCGCCGACGACATGGCCGAACTGCAGTTCCGGGCCGAAATGATGTTTGCCGCCGTAGATGCTGAAGCCGATCGACAAGGGCCCCGCCAGGAGCGGCTGTTTCTCGCGTTGATAGCGCACCCAGACATCATCGCGCACGGTCCATTCGCCCTTGGCATTCTTGAGATGCTTGAAGAGCGGCGCCTTCTTCGGGTCAAGCATCAGAGTCTTGAGCGTTCCCTTGCCGTCGTTGTAGTTCTTGCCATCGAGATCCGCGACCGCCTGCCCTTCCATGTTCGATTGGCCGGCGAGGATGAACACTTTCACCGGAGGCAGCGCAGGGTCAGCGCGAGCCTGATCCGCACCGGCGAATGAGAGCGACGCGGCAACGACCGAGGCAAGGAGGAGAGCGAGTGGGTTCATGATGTTCCTCAAAGGATTTCGGGCGCCGATATTCGTTCATCACCACTCAATTCGCGCCCTGGGCAAGGCGGCCTTGAGCAGCTTCAGAGCCGGGTCATCCGGCGAGTTACGATGACCGAGCAAGTTAATGGTTTGCAGAGCCGTCAGTTGCTTGAGCCAGCGAACGCTATTCGTCGAAACCTGATTTGCGGACAGAAAAAGCATTTCGAGTTTCTCAAGCGAGGGAAGAGAACGCAAGCCGTCGTCCGTGACGATTGATTCTTCAAGAGCGAGCACTCTGAGTTTATGTAGGTTCTTCAGGTGTTTCATTCCCTTGTCTGTGATAGGGCTGCCCAAATACAGTTCTTCGAGGGAATCACTGTATTTCAGCATCCGCAGTCCCTTGTCGGTTACGCTGGTGGCGGAGATATTGAGCCGTTTGATTTCCGGATGGGCGCGAAGCACGTCCATCACCTTGTCCGTGACGCGCGTCTGCGACAGGATCAGCCATCGAAGTTGCTTCAGGCGATTCAGAAGTGGCAAGACGTCATCGGTCGCCAGTGATCGGTCGAGGTTCACTGCAATTGCTGTACCCTCCGGGCCGCGGCCGTCGATGTCGACCCTCGCTCCGAGTTCGCGCAGCTCCTGGATCGCCTGCTCTTGATCCCTATCCACCTGAACCTCACCGCGCCTGCGGACGTTGACGCGTGCGACAGCCGGTTAATTTCGCTCATTGGCCCATCGCCTTTATGGACGGGAATCAGGCGACTGTCAAGCTCGCGGCTTCCAGGAATGGCAAGTGCGCCGTAAATCAATGACGTCTCCTAATTCGTTGTCAAGGCTTCGATGAGGGATCGTGATTTTTGGAAGCTGGCCTTCGGGACCATTCCGCGAGAATTGGGTGGCGAGGGTAGGAATGACTGTGCTGCTGAGTGTCCAGGGAGTTGCCAAACGATTCGGCCAGAGGCCATTGTTTAGTGATCTGTCCCTCTCGCTAAGCGCTGGCGAGCGCTTGGGCCTCATTGGTCCTAACGGGTCGGGAAAATCAACCCTGTTGAAGCTCCTGGCAGGCCGCGAGGAGCCGGATAGCGGCGTACGTTCCCTGCGGCGTGGCGCGCGCGTCGGCTACCTCGCGCAGGATGATCGCTTCCCCAGCGGGCTCAGCCTGCGCGAAGTCGTGCTCGCAGCGCTTGCTGACGAGGCGATTGAGGACTACGAACGCGAAACGCGGGCGGCGATCGTGCTGACGCAGGTGGGCTTCACCGATTTTCACCAGGCCGCGGATGTCCTGTCGGGCGGATGGCGCAAACGCCTGTCGCTGGCACGCGAGCTGGCCCGACAGCCCGATTTTCTGCTGCTCGATGAGCCGACCAATCATCTGGATGTGCCCGGCATCGTTTGGCTAGAGCGCTTGCTGCGCTCGGCGTCGTTCGGCTATCTGGTGGCCACCCACGATCGAGCGTTCCTTCGCGCCGTTGCCGACGAGATCATCGAGGTGAGCCGGGTTTATCCGGGCGGCTCGTTTCGCGCCGCGGGCAGCTACGACGACTTCGCCGACAAGAGGGAGGCATTTCTCAAGGCACAGGCGAAGCGACAGGAGTCGGTCGAGAACCAGGTCCGTCGCGAGACCGACTGGCTCGGGCGGAAGGCGGCTGCACGCACACGCAAGGCCAGCTCGCGCATCGAGGCCGCCGCCGACCGTCGTGAAGAGCTGGCGGAGTTACAGTACCGCAACGCTGCGGCTGGCGCCGCGGGAATCGACTTCGTCAGCACGGGCCGACAAACGCGGAAACTCCTATCCGCCGTCGCCATCGCCAAGGCGTTCCCCGGCCGCCCGCTGTTCTCCGGCATCGATCTCCTGCTCACCCCCGGTTCGATCCTTGGTCTGCTTGGCCCAAACGGTTGCGGCAAGAGCGTCCTGTTGCGAGTGCTCGCCGGGGACATTGTGCCTGACAGCGGCGCCGTCACGCGTGCCGACGGGCTGCGCGTCGTCATGTTCGAGCAGGGCCGGGCGTCTCTGGATCCCGCCTCGACATTGCGCCGTGCCCTCTGTCCCAACGGCGACACGGTGATGTTCGGCAATCACCCGATGCATGTCGTGGCCTGGGCGAAGAAGTTTCTTTTTTCGGCCGAGCAACTCGATGTCCTTGTCGGCCAACTTTCCGGCGGCGAACAGGCACGTCTGCGGATCGCCCAGCTCATGCTGCAACCGGCCGACCTTCTCCTGCTTGACGAGCCGACCAACGATCTCGACATCCCGGCCCTCGAGGTCCTCGAGGACAATCTCGCTGATTTTGCGGGGGCCGTCGTGCTGGTCAGTCACGATCGCGCTTTGATGGATCGACTCTGCACGGAATTCGTGGGCCTCGACGGTCATGGCGGCGCGTCCACGTATGCCAGCGTCGATCAATGGTTGGCCGCCTACGAGACCGGGGTCAAGCTGCGCAGCGCCCCCAGGGGAGCGCCGCCAGCAAGGGCGGGGGACAAGAAGTCGAGCGCGACCAGGCCGCGCAAGCTGAGCTTCAAAGAGCAACAGGAATGGGACCAGATGGAGACGGCCGTCCTCGCTGCGGAGAGCGTGGTTGCCGATTGCGAAGCTGCCGTCGAACGCAGCGCCGGCGCGGGGCATCATGCCCTGAGCGAGGCATGCAAGGCGCTCGAGGAAGCCCACCGCTCGGTCGAGCGCCTCTATGCTCGCTGGCAGGAGCTGGAGGCCAAGCGCGGCAATTCGGGAAATTGACACCTTTGTGCCCTGTCACGGCATAAATCCTCTTGACAACAACTGTCGTCACAGCGTAAGATTGGTGACGACACTTGTCGTCTATCTGTCGTGAGGATTCCACCCATGCCAATTCCGAAGGGAAGCCTGACTGCCGCCCAGTACGAGATCATGGACGCGATCTGGGCGGCTGGCGCCGACGGCATCTCCGTGGCCGACGTCTGGCAAGCGATCAGCCAGGCGCGCACGATCGGCCGCACCACCGTACTCAACCAAGTCGATCGCCTCGAGAAGCGCGGCTGGCTGGCCCGCGTTCCCGGCGATGGGCCGACGCGCTTCCGCGCCACGCTCGCCAAAGACGACGCATCGAAGCTGCTCGTCGCTGACTTCGTCTCCGACTATTTTCATGGCTCCACCGTCGATCTGGTCTCGGCCCTGCTCGGCAACGATGCGTGCGCCCTGACCAAGAAAGATGTCGACCGACTCCGCAAACTGCTGGCCCAGGCACGCCGGCGCGACGAGGAGGACAACGCATGATCCCCTGGGAACTTCTCAAGCCGACGCAATGGTTCGCGGCGCAAGTCGCCATCAGCGGCGTCCTGGTCAGCGGCCTCGCCTTGCTCGGGGCGCGCGTCCTGCGACGTTCCCCTGCGCCGCTGCGCTACCGCATCCTCTTCAGCGGCATCCTCGGACTGCTCGCGATTCCGTTCCTCGTTGCCCTCGGCAACGCCGCGGCGAGCAACCTGATTCCGCCCGGTGAGGAGGTCGTCAAGGTATCCCCTGAGATGCTGCCCGCTCTCCTGAATCCGGCTCCGCCCGAACCTCCAGTCGCCAGCGAAGCCACCTTCGGCGCGATCGCGACCGCCATCGCCCTCGCCGGTTGGATGTCGATCGCCCTCTTGGGCGTCGCGCGTTTGCTGATCGGCCTTTGGCGGCAGCATCGCATCATCCTCGGCCCGGCCTGGAGCGCCGACTGGTGGACCGATGAACGCCGGACTGCGCTCGCGGAAAAGCTTGGACTCGCGCGCTTCCCCGATGTGCATATGTCGCCAAACGTGCCGATCCCGATGGTGGCCGGCCTGTTTCGGCCGCGCATCGTCTTGCCCGAGGCGCCGGCGGCGTGGGGCCGGCAGCAATGGGAAGCGGTCCTGATGCATGAGGCGGCCCACATCGCCCGGCGCGATCCGTGGGCGATGCTCGCCCAGGCTCTAGCGGTGATCCTGTTCTGGTGGTGCCCGTTTGCCCATCGCATGGCCCGCCGGCTCAATGATCTGCGCGAGGCGATCTGTGATGATTACGCGCTCGAGGGCCCGTGCGATCAATTCGCCTATGTCGAGTTGCTCGTCGAGTCCGCGGAGCGGTTGGTGAATGTGCGTGCGACGCCTGTTACGGCTGGTTTGCTTGATTCAGCCCGCAGTGGGCTGGAAGAGAGGATATCCCGTTTGCTCGAGAAGGAGAGGAAACCGATGAAGCCCCTATCGTTTGCCGGCAAGGTGCTGGGCGCCAGCCTGCTTGCCGTCGCGTGTCTGTTGATCCCGGGCGCCGCGGCGTACAGCCAGGCGCCGGCCCCCAAGGTGCAAATCAAGATTGTGCTCGATGGCAAGGAGATCGACCTGACCGATGCCAATATTGCCGCCATCTTGCAGGCGGTGCAGGCCAAGGTGAAAGCCGCTCCCGATGGCGTCCGGTTCAGAGTCGTCCCGGATAACAAAGGCATCCTGGAGCTGGGCATCCAAGAGGCAAAACCCGATCCGCGCATTGAGGAGCTGGTTCGCAAGGCCGAGGCGATCAAGCCAGGCTCCGGCGCGGAAATTCGCCGTATGTTGGCCAGAAAGTTGGGGACGAAGGAAATTACCCTATTTCCCACGCCTCAAGTGCCCGCTGGAGCTGGTGCGAAAGCGTTTGACGCAAGAATCATCATTTTGAGGATGGATCCGAATGGCAAGATCGTGCAATTGCAGGAGAGTGAGCTGGGGGAACTGCTTCAGAAGAAGACAGCCGAGAAAAACCTTCACTTTCGCTTTGACAATATTTCCCTTCAACCCCTTCGCATCGAGGTCAAGCCGGTTCCACCGGCCCCGAAAGCAAAGGCGCCGGAGAAGGGAATCGAGCTCGAGCTGATGCTGCAGCCTGGTATTATCAAGCCGGTGACCAAGCCCCTGCCGATGCCAATTGTCGGGGGCAACCCGGCCCCGGCCACGAAAAAGGCCGCTCCCGCGCAGCCCGCAGCCGACGTTGCGGAGCTATCGCGGCAGATCGAACGTTTGCATCGCGAGTTGCAGGAATTGCGAAGCCGGCTCGACACGCAGAAGCAGGCAAAGTGATCAAGCCATGAATTGATTTAGGATCGCCTAACCCTTCAATTCACTCAGCCATGTCGGCCTTCTGCCAACGTGTTCCAACCCATCCAAGCCCAGCGATGAGGCACACCTCATCCCTGGGCTCGCGCCTTATCTACTGCGAGGCTTCGTCCGTCCCGGCTTCGCCATTGCTGGTGGGACCGGCACCGACCCCTGCCATCGCGGGTTCGCCACCATCGAGTTGACGGATCTTTTCTTCCATCTCCTTGCCGGGCTTGAACGTAACCACGCTCTTGGGAGGAACATCGACCCGGCTACCGGTGCGCGGATTACGCGCCTTACGGGCCTTACGTCGCTTGACCTCGAACACGCCAAAATTACGCAACTCGATGCGTTTTTCCGTGAGAAGCGTCTCCATGATCGCGTCGAACGTCTTCTGCACGATTTCTTTTGTTTTTAGCTGAGTCAGCCCGGTATCGTCAGAAATTTGCTTAACGATCTCTTTCTTGGTCACGGATCGAGTCTCCACATGGGTGAGCGTGGTCGCTTCGGCTTTATAAGTGTAAAGAGGATATGGACTAATGTCAACAAAAAAAGGAACGGCAGCACGAAATTCGCTTTGGCGAATATCGGGGGGCCGCCCGGATCATCGAGAATTCAATGACTGGCGCTACGTAATCAAATGTACACATAAGGAACCCGGCTTCAGGACTGTGCCGCAAACCAACTATTCGGAGGCACCCGTTGGCGACGGTGCGACAACGGCCGGCGCCGCCGTCTCGCGCGCTGTCCTTCCCTTTGTTTCGCATCCGGCTGGTCGCGCGAAGCCGAGGCCGTGGGATGGCGCCCGCGGGCCGCGTGGAAGGACGTTGTTCTATTTCGCCATGATGTCGGCGAGCTGATCATGCAGCGCCATGTATTGGTTCATCAGGCCTTGCAGCTCAACGCGGTTTTTCGCGTTTCCCATTTGCTCTTCGACTTCCCGGATGTCGCGCACCAGAGGCCGCACCTGGAACACTTTCTCCATGCCGATCAGCGAGCGCATTTCGCGGCACGCCTCGCAGGTGCAAGTCCACTCTTGTTCCCGCGCGACATCGCTCCGCAAATGGGCATCGGCGGTTGCCTTGATTTGACTCATTTCACTTGCCATGGTCGCCCCGTAAATCGAATGATGCAATCCAACGAACCCCGACACGATTTTAGCTCACAATTCGCGAGGACCACGGCTCAGGTGTCACACCCGAGACATTGCGGAAAGCGCACCTCCAGCCGCATAATCAGCGGCGGGCTTTGCCTGAACCGTGACACACGCCGCATTTGCCAGAACCATTGCATCGCGCGCATCCGGTCGGATCGCCGGATCCCTTGCGAATGCAATAACATTTTCCGGAGCCGCTGCATTGAACACAAGCGCCGGACGTGACCAGGCTCCCGATTTTCTCGTAGGTGGTGTCTGCCTTTCGAGGCTCGGCGTCAAATGCGTAGTCGGTCCGCTCTCGTTCGCGAAGCGACGCGAGGAACGCCTCGAAGCTATCGGCAAGCGAATGGGTTTCACCCGTTTCGTGATCCAAGAACACAACAGTACCCGCGCGTGCTGTCCAGCACGATGCAGAAATAGTTGCTGGACCCATCCGTGCCGATCGGAAGCAGCGATTCTTCGATCCCTGCTTCGGCATACAAATTTTCCAGATCGCTTTTCAGATCGTCCCACGCACAATGGAGCGGCCATGTCCGCAGCTCCTCAAGGTCCGCGACAGCGACACTGCCCAGCTTCCGATCGCGCATCGGAAAAAAGCACATCACGATGCTTTCCTCTTCGCCGAAGCCGGCATTCAGAAGAAAAGCATCGGGCTCGGGATGGCCGCCATTGTGTTTCAGCAGAAAGCTTCGATAATCCGCGGGAAGCACGTGGCCAATGTACGCCTCGAATTCCGCGATCTGCGCGTCCGTTGTGGGACCAGACGGCAATGGATCAGCAATTTTAGCCATGTGTTACTCCTCCTCAAGTCATCCCGGAGCCGCACGTCTAACTGCGATTTACCCTCCGGCTCCCGTTCAGCGAAGTTGCATGGAATCGGGACCTCGGACTTCTGCCCATTCCTAGACCGAGAGCCGTTGATAGCTCTCGCTCCACCGCAGTACGATTCGTTCGATATCCGCTGCTAAATCTCGCGAACCCACTCCAGCTCTTCAATTGGCGAAAGGTCTGCCAACGCAGTTTGCAGCACACTGCAAATGGGACGCAATGCCGCTTCCGGAGGAGGCGGAACAAATAAGCTGGCCAAGCAGCCGCGTCGGAGTGACGGTTGAACTGCAAAATAATCGTTGTTTTCGCCTTTTGGGATCCACAAGACCGTGACGGAAAAGGATCCTTCCTCAAGGTCGATGGTGAAATGCCAGGCCCCATCACCGTAGTAAGGCCTATCGTCCGTTTCGTGACCTAGATGTCGCACGGATTCCAACAAGGATGACGCCACGGGCAAGCCGGCCTGGTATGCCCACTGCTCGCCAAAATCCCTCGAATAACGTATCGCTGGTTCTGCGACTTCTTCGTCGGTAGGGAGCGTGCCCGTCCATCTGAAGATAGCAACGGTGTTCATATGTGCTCGCCTTGGACTCATTTGTTGTACGACGCCTTCTCCTCGCGGTACACGATCGTCCACGGATCGTTCGTCTCCACCTGCCACGCACGCAACCGCTCGCGCAGATCCGTCAGCGTCTTTGCATGATCCGGGTCGGCGGCCAGGTTCTTGAGTTCGTGCGGGTCGGCCGACAAGTCGTACAACTCCTCCTTCGGCCGATGCAGATAGGTCGCGACATTCTTCTGGCCCATCTTCGTCGCCTTCGTCTTGCGGATGAATTGCCAGCTTGGCGAGCCCCACAGGTCGGAGGCGTGCGGATATTCCTTCTCGTGGTCGAGGTTGGCGATCAATTTGAAGCGTTGCGTCACGATCGTGCGCATCGGGTAGAACATGGTGATCTCGTGGAACTGATGCGACGCGAACACCGCGTCGCGGCCCTTTGCCTTCTCGTCACGCACGATCGGTAGCAGCGACTGGCCCGTCAGCTTCGTCTGCTTGTAAGTCGGCGTCTTCGCGCCGGCCCAGTCGAGGATCGTTGGCGTCAGGTCGATGTAACTGACGAGCGCGTCATTCGTGCGGCCGCTCGGCAAGCCGGGGCCGGCGATGAGCATCGGCAGATGGATGCCGGCCTCGTACAGCGTCGTCTTCGCGCCGGGGAAGGGCGGGCCGTTGTCGCTGATGAAGATGATCAGCGTGTCGTCGAGCGCGCCTGCTTCGCGCAGCGCCTCCAGGAGCAGGCCGACGCCGCGATCCATGCGCGAGATCGACTGGTAATATTCGGCCAGGTCGCCGCGCACTTCGGGACAATCGGGCAGGTACGCCGGCACGACGACGTCTTTCGGGTCGTACTTCACCTCCTTCGGATCGTTGGCGAAGACCTTGTTGCCAAAGCCTTCCTTGTCGCGGTGCGGGTCCTGATAGCCGACGACGAGGAAGAACGGCTTCTTATCGGCTTCCTTGATGAAGTCGCGCGCGAGGGCCGCGAAGCGGTTCATGTCGCGGCCGTTGGTCTTGGTCATCAGGCGATCCCAGCGGAAGGACGAATCGGGGCCGGTGTGGAACTTGCCGATGAGGCCGGTGAAGTAGCCAACCGGCCGCAGCAGGTTCGGCAGGCCCTGCACCCACGGATAGCATTCCTGTTTGTGCGTCGCATGCTGCAAGCCGTACTGGCCATTCTGATGCGTGAAGAGCCCGGTGTAGATGCTGGCCCGACTCGGGCTGCACGAGGACACGGTCGCATAGGCGCGCGTGAATCGGCTGCCGCGCTTGGCGAGAGCATCGAGATTGGGCGTCTTGATCGCCTTGTTGCCATAGCAACCGAGTTGCATGCCGAGATCGTCGGCGATGATGAGAACGACATTCTTCGCCTTGGTCTGCGCATGAGCGGTAGCGGGAATCAGCGCGAGGAGGACAGCGAGAAAGATGCGGCGCATGGGGACTCTCCGAGGTTGGAGCGATCGCGATCAATCTAACCGACCTCCTGGCTGAAGACAATCGTCTCTGAGCTTGAATTCAACTCGCTGACAGAAATGAGTCGCTGACAGGGAACAACCACAGAGGATTTGGAGAACACAGAGCACACAGAGAGAAACTGACTCAATTGGCGATTTTCGCGGCTTCAATGCCACACGCTAATGCCGAAGAGAGAGGCCGGTGGAATCGTTCCTGGATACTTCAAGGAGATTCATCTCTCTATCAGTTTCTCTCTGGTGCTCTGTGTTCTCCAAATCCTCTGTGGTTGTTCCCTGTCAGCGACTCCTCCAGTCGTTGAGTTGAATTCACCGCGGCAATAGGTCGCTGCGAGCCACGCACAAGGTGGCAATGCATCTCTGCGCTCTCCGCGGTGAATTCGCGATACAATGACGGCGTTCATCCCGTGAGGTGTTGTCATGAGCATCATTGCTCCAGCCAAGCCGAGAACCGTGGCCGACCTGGTGCGAAGTCTGAGTGTCCCGCCGGAACGCATTCGGCTCGACCCGCATCCGGGCGAGGCCACCGAACTCGACGCGATCCGCAACAAGATGTGCGAACTCATCGACGGCACCTTGGTGGAGAAGGCGATGGGCTACTACGAATCGCGCGTGGCGATTGCGCTGATCTATTTTCTCGAGCGCTACTTCGACGGCAACCCGATCGGCTTTCTCCTGGACAGCGCCGGCATGATTCGCGTTGCCGAGGATCAGGTTCGCTTGCCTGACGTATCGGTGTTTCTCTGGAATCGATTTTCGGGGCGCAAGCTGCCGCCTGGGCAGGTTCTCGACATGGTGCCGGACCTGCCGGTTGAGATTCTCAGCCCAACGAACACTGAGAAGGAAATGGCGCGCAAGCGCGTCGAGTATTTTGCCGGAGGCGCCAAGCTGGTGTGGGAAGTGGATCCGATCAAGCGCTCGGTGGAAGTTTACACGGCGGCCGATGTTTCAACGGTCATCGACGAAAACGGAACGCTGGATGGCGGCAACGTGTTGCCGGGGTTCGCCCTGCCGATCCGCGCCTGGTTCGAGCGCGCCGGCGAACGAGCCGAGTGACCATTTGGCGACGGGCAAGCCCGTGGTGCAGGCGGCCTCGCCTGCACGTCAGCATCCGATCCACACCGTCATTGGCTAGGCGAACACGCGCTCGATGACATTGCCGGCGACATCGGTCAACCGTTCGTCGCGGCCGTTGTGGCGGTAGGTCAGGCGTTCGTGGTCGATGCCGAGCAGGTGCAGGATGGTGGCGTGGATGTCGTGGACGTGGGCGATGTCCTCGGCGGCGCGGAGGCCGACGGCGTCGGTGCTGCCGATGACCTGGCCGCCTTTGACGCCGCCGCCGGCGAGCCACATCGTGAAGCCGTGCGGATTGTGGTCGCGGCCCGTCGTGCCTTCCGTCATCGGCGTGCGGCCGAATTCGCCGCCCCAGATGACCAGCGTCGAATCGAGCAGGCCGCGCGATTTCAGGTCTCGCAACAGGCCCGCGATCGGCAGATCGCTCTGGGCGCAGAGGCGTGCATGGTTGGCATCGACTTCGGAATGGCCGTCCCAGCCGCCGGTGTCGCCACAGTAGACCTGGACGAAGCGAACGCCGCGTTCGACCATGCGGCGTGCCAGCAGGCAGCGCAGGCCGAACTCGGCGGTCGTCGGCTCATCGAGGCCGTAGAGCCGGCGCGTCGCCTGGCTTTCGCGCGAGGTGTCGACGACTTCCGGGGCGTGCGTCTGCATGCGAAACGCCAGCTCGTACGAGGCGATGCGAGCGCTCAGCTCGCTGTCGTTGCCGCGCGTGCGCAGATGCTCCTGGTTGAGCCGCTGGACGAAGTCGAGCGTACGGCGTTGCTGCGGCGTATCGATGCCAGTGGGCGTATCGAGAAAGCGGATGGGCGTGCGGCCGCCGGAGAGGACGGTGCCCTGGAAGGCGGCCGGGAGATAGCCGTTGCCCCAGGCAGGGGCGCCGCCTTTGACCCAGCCTTGCGGATCGGGAAGGACGACGAACGCGGGCATATTCTGGCTTTCGCTGCCGAGGCCGTAGGCAACCCATGCGCCGACGCTCGGCCGGCCCATCAGGATGGAGCCGGTGTTCATGAGGTAGACCGATTCGGGATGGGTGACGCTGTCCCCTTTGCAGCCGCGCAGGACGCAGAGATCGTCGACGCATTGTGCGACGTTGGACAGCAGGTCGGAGACATCGATGCCGGCCTGACCGTGCTTGCGAAAGGAGCGGCGCGTGGCGAGCAGGCGATTGCGTTCGACGTTTCGCCGCGTGGCGACAGGCCCGAACGAATCGGGCAAGGGCTGGCCGTGCAGGCGTTGCAGATCGGGCTTCGGATCGAACAGTTCCAGATGGCTCGGACCACCCGACATGAAAAGGAAGATGACGCGCTGGGCACGGGCCGGGTGATGGGTGGGCCGGGGCGCCAGCGGATTGGTCGTCTGGGCGAGCAGGCCGTTCTCGGCGAGCAGCGACGTCAGCGCGATCATGCCGAAGCCGCTGCCGGCGCGGCGCAGAAAATCGCGGCGAGACCCGTTGCACGACATCGGCAGCATGCGGCACCCTACTTGATAGTCCAAAGCATTGTCACAGCTAATATGTCGGGAGGGCAAGGCTCCTGCCGAGCCGTGAAGCCGCTGAAAGTTCAAGGCTCGGCAGGAGCCTCGCCCTCCCGATTCCCGACATTTTAGCCTTGCAGAGCTAGAGGAAACGCGAAACCTCGATCAATCCACATACAGAAACGCATTCGCGCTCACGAGCGCCTGGCAGAAACTGGCCAGCGCACGCACGTCGGGCTCGGCCAGCTTCGGCTGGGCGCGGAACCGCGCCGCCTGTTCGGCGATGAAGGTCGCTGCCGCATCAATGTCCTTCTGGCTCGCT
>DASRSQ010000962.1:0-3199 GCA_035656475.1 Gemmataceae bacterium
AACAATCGTCCCACGTCCTTGCACAGCGCCGTTGCCGCGTCGGCTTGCGGCGCCTCCGCGATGACACGGACGATCGGCTCTGTGTTGCTCGGGCGCACGTGCACCCAGCGGTCGGCCCAGTCAAGGCGCAGGCCGTCGACGCGATTCGCCTTCGCTTCGGGCCAGCGTGCCTCGAGCGCCGCGTTCAACTTCGGCAAGCGCTCGCGCGGCACCGTGTACTTGTCCTTGACGATCGTGTAGCTAGGCAACTGCGCGACGAGATCGCTCAACGACTTGCCGGTGTCGGCCATCAATTGCAATACCAGGCCGATGCCAATGAACGGGTCGCGGACCCAGCCGACGCGTGGATCGATGACGCCGCCGTTCCCTTCGCCGCCGAGGACGGCGCCGACCTCGCGCATCTTTTCGACGACATTCGCCTCGCCGACGGCGGCGCGATGACACGTGACGCCGAACTGCTTTGCGATGTCCTCGTTGACGCGCGAGCTCGACATGTTGATGACGATCGGGCCGCGTTCTTGCTGGAGTCGGCATTGCGTTGCGAGGGCGAGCGTCAGCTCCTCGCCGATATACTGGCCGCGCTCGTCGATGATCGCCAGGCGATCGGAATCGGGATCGAGCACGAAGCCGGCGTCCGCCTGGCTTGCGGGCACGCTGGGCAGCACCGTCGTTAGATTCTCGGCAAGCGGTTCGGGCGGATGCGCGAAGTCGCCGTCGGGATGGCCACCGAGCACGACCGGGCGGGCCTGCAGCGAATCGAGCAATGCCTTGCCGAGCGGTCCGCCGGCCCCGGCGTTGGCGTCGAGCAAGATGCGGAAGTTGCGCGAGCGGATACGCGTCACATCGACCAGCTGCAGCACGCGTTCGCGGTGCCAGTCCTCGGCTTTCTGGCATTCGCCCATGCTACCGAGCTTGTCGTGCGGGACCAGGGCGAACGCGGCCGCGTCGAAGATCTGCTTGATCTCGAGTCCCCTGGCCGCGAACAGGACGGCGCCGTCGTTGCCGAAGAGCTTGAGGCCGTTCCATGGCGCCGGATTGTGGCTCGCGGTGATCTGGATGGCGCCGGCCGCATCGAGCTTGCGGACGGCGAGGCCGACCGTTGGCGTCGGCGTGATGCCGAGATCGACGATGTCGCAGCCGCACGACGCCAGGCCGGCAATGACGGCGTGGCGCAGCATCAGGCCGCTGGGACGCGAATCGCGCGAGAGGACGACGCGGCCTCCCTTGAACGCTGTCCCGAGCGCCTGCGCGAAGGCGGTTGCAGTGGTGGGCGAGAGTCCCGCGCCGATGATGCCGCGAATGCCGGAGACGCTGACGATGAGTTCGTTGGCCATGTACGTCCTTGTCGTTGAAGTCGTCCCGCAGAATCCTCAAGGTCGGTACAGAGTGACGCCGATGAAAATCAGGGTGTCCACATTTAGTCGGGACCTAGCAAATCTATGAAGACTGGCGAGCGCTGGTCATCCTGGAAAGCGATCGCGCCGGCGTTGCTGGCGCTGCTGTCGTTCGTGCCGATGGGCTGCGTCAAGGATCGCGCTGCGGTCGAACGCAACCTGATGGCCCAGCCGTCGCCAGACGGCGCGGAATCGGTTGCCCAGCGTTATCGCGTCGCTTGCCCGGACATCATCGAACTGGAAATGCCCGAAAGGCCGGAGTTCAACGGCAAATACGAGATCACCGCGGATGGCCGCATCGATCTGGGGGATTACGGCAAACCACGCATTGAAGGCCGCATGTTGCCCGAGATTGCCCAGCTTCTCAGCACCGAGACCGGCGTGAGCCCGATGGCGATCCGGGTGCGCGTTCTCGAATTTCGCAGCCAGCACGTCCTTCTCTTCGGCGAAGTCATCGGCCATCAGCGCAGCGTTCCCTATCGTGGCCAGGAGTCGGTGCTTGACCTCTTGCAGCGCGTCGGCGGCATCACGCAGGGCGCTGCCCCGGATGATTGCTACGTCATCCGCCCGCATCTTGGCGACAATCGCCGGCCCGAGGTCTTTCACGTCGACCTCAACGCTATCGTCATGAAGCATGACGAGCGCAGCAACATCCGTCTCATGCCGTTCGACCAGGTTTACGTCGGCGAGACCCGGCAGGCGAAGATAGAGAAGTGCATCCCGCCGTGGTTGCGGTTCGTGTCGCAGGCTATCTGGGATACCAAGCCAAAGACCACGATCGACAAATTCAATCCGTAACGCTCGTTCCACGGCCGCCGCTTTTGGCTTCGCGCTCGCTGTATCGACGCTGCGAGCGCGAAGCCGCAAGCGGCGATTCGCCTTGTTTGGCCAAATAAGTTCCGCTATAGCCAGGGCCTCTTGAGTGAAACAGGGACAGGTCCGGAAGGAGTGGCATATGCGTGAATGGTTGGCCAAGCTGACGCCCGCGCCGTGGCTCAGCAAAAAGCTGCTGATGGCGGCAGTCCTCGTCGGCGTCGGCATCGGCGCCTACTGCTGGGGACGCCACTACGCCAACGCGAATCAGCCCAATGGCCGCAATGGCCAGGGGGACTCGGCAATCCCAAAGGGCTACGGCACGCGCATCGTTGCCTACGTCTACAATCAGCCGGTCTTCCGCGAGGAGCTCGGCGAATACCTCATCGCACGCATGGGAGCGGAGCGGCTTGACTTCATGATCAATCGCAAGATCGTGGAAGCGGAGTGCCGCAAGCAGAACGTCATCGTCACCGATGCGGACGTCGAGACGCGCTTCATCCGCGACATCGCCAGCTTCGGCCCGGGCATGAGCGTGGTTGCCTTCGAGCAGAACGTGCTGCGCCGCTTCGGCAAGACGGTCTACGAATGGAAAGAGGATGTGATCCGTCCCAAGCTGCAAATGGAAGAACTGGTCCGGCGCAAGGTCACCATCACCGAGAAGGATGTGAAGGAGGGCTTTGAAGCTCGCTACGGCCCGAAGGTGGAATGTCGCATGATCGTGTTTGACAAGGACGATCGCTCCACTGCCGACCGCGTCTGGAAAGAAATTTCCAAGGGTCGCGACGCCTTCATCGCACGGGCGAAGACGCAGGCGCTGCCCAACCTGGCGAGCATCGAGGGACGCGTGCCGCCGATTCACAAGCATTTCGGCGACCAGAACATTGAGGACGCCGCCTTCCGGCTGAAGCCCGGCGAAGTCAGCGGCCTGATCAAGATGGCCGATCACAACATGGTGGTCCTGCTCTGTGAAAGCCACATTCCGCCGACGC
>DASRSQ010000963.1:0-4898 GCA_035656475.1 Gemmataceae bacterium
GGGCCCGCTTCGGCTCGTGATCGGCGGCGCGACTCCGGAAGTTTCCGGACTGGCGTTCTCGCCCAACGGCAAGACCCTCGCCAGTGTCCTCACCGAATTCGCTCAGCAAAACACCACCACGTATCTCCGCCTTTCCAGCACCGCCGACGGCAAAGAAATCCGCAAGATTGAGGCGGCCGGTGGCGTCTCTTCCATCACCTTCTCGCCTGATGGCAAACGGATTGCGTTCGGGAGTAGCACCAGCATCGTCGTCATGGATGCCGATCCCGACAAAGAAATTCGCACACTCAAGAACGGCCCGAGCACCATTGCTTCGCTCGTCTTCAGCCCGGATAGCAAGATTCTCGCAGCCAAGGGACATGACCAGAAGGTACGACTCTGGGATGCCAACAGCGGCGAGGTCCTGCATGAACTCGGTAGCGCGGTGCCGATGCAAGGCGGCGGCGGGAATGCGTTCGTGCTCGGCGGCTTCTTCGGCGCCGCCGAGATCCGCGATCTCGCCTTCTCGCGCGACAGCAAATTCATCGCTGTCGGCGGCGCTCAGGCGCCACGTTTTTACAACGTCGGCACCGGCAAGGAACAGACTCCCGCCGGCGGCGGACACAAGGCCGGCGTCTCCAGCTTGCTCCTCGCTCCCGATAGCAAGACCATGCTCTCCAGCGGCGCCGATCACGTCATTCGCCGCTGGAACGCCAGCACCGGAGAAGAGATCTCCCAGTTTACGCATCCAGATGGCACCGTCGCTGTTGCCTTCTCGCCGGATGCCAAGACCATCGCGCTGGCGAATATCGACGGCACGATTCGTCTTCACTCGGCCGACTCCGGAAAGGAATTGCACAAGGTCAAGGCGCATCAGAACGGAGTCGCCGCGATCGTCTTTTCCGCCAATAGCAAGCTGCTCGCCTCGCGCGGCACTGCTGACAACAAGATCAATATCTTCGACGTCGATACCGGCCGCCAGCGTCAGTCCATTCTGATTCCGCCCGATGGCCCGGCCATGCCCGGCGGCTTCGGAGCCGTTCGCAATGCTTTCAGCCACGGACTCGCCTTCTCGCCCGATGGCGCCCACATCGCCAGCACCATCGGCAGCGCGTTTCGCCAAAATGTGATCGTCAATGGACAACTCCAAACCATCGAGGCGACGAGCACCATTCGCACCTGGGACGTGGCCACTGGCAAGGCGCTGCGCGAGATCAAGCTGCCCTCGCAACGCAGCGTCGCCGCCATCGTCTATTCGCCCGACGGCCGCCTGATCGCCTCGGATAACAACGATCAGACCGTCAGCCTCTGGGAACTTGCCAGCGGCCGCGAACGCGTGCGCATGGGCGAAGCCCACCTCGGAAACCTGGCGTCCAACCCCCCGGCAATGGACGGCGTCGTCATCCTCGGCGGGCGACGCCTGCTCATGACGTCGCAGACGCTTCCCTCCATCGCATTCGCACCGGATGGCGAACGCATCGCGACCCGTTTCGGCAACGATGTCAAGGTTTGGGATCCCTGGCACGCCAAGGAAATCGCCAACTTCAAGGGGCACTCCGGGCCCGTCGGTCCGGTCGTCTTCGCCCCCGATGGCAGAAGCGCCGCGTCCGGCAGCGTCGACACGACCATCCTGGTGTGGGATCTGACACGCATCAAGCGAGAGCTGCTGGCCCCGATCTCGTTGCGAGACGAGCAGCTCAAGTCGCTCTGGAACGATCTGGGCGGCAGCGACGCGATGAAGGCGGGAGAAGCGGTCCGCAAGCTGGCTGCCGGTGCCAAGGACGCTATTCCGTTCTTGAGCAAGGAGATCAAGCCGGCCGCGGCGATCGATCCCAAGAAGATCGATCAGTGGATCATGGACCTGGACAGCAGCAATTTCCAGAAGCGCACCAGGGCGGCCGCCGAGCTTGAGAAGATCGGCGAGCTGGCCCGGCCCGCACTCAAGAAGGTTCTCGATTCCGAGCCAAGCCCCGAGATGCGGCGGCGCGTGGAGCCAATGCTCGACAAACTCGTGACGGGCACGCTGACTGCAGAACAGGTGCGGGTGGCCCGCGTGATCGAGGCGCTGGAAAAATCAGGATCGGCCGAGGCTCGGCAGTTTCTGCAGACCCTGGCCCAGGGGGCGCCGGGCGCGTTCACGACGCGCGAGGCCCAGGATACGCTCGCTCGTTTGAAGACACGTTCTTAGCAAAAAGAGAATGGGCAAAATCATGAGTTACAGAATCATGGGTCCTGACATGCGTCGGGCCGCTGATGGTTCAGAGATTGAAACAGATATTCCCTGCAGATGAGGGCGAATGCAGATGGAAAATCCTGCATATTCTGTTCATCTCCGAATCATCGGCGGCCTGACGCATGTCAGGACCCATGATTCTGTAACTCATGATTTTGCCCAATTGCATTTTGTCATCAATCCAGCTGCTTTCGCAGCACCGCAGCGAGCCGATAGCCCGCGAGGACAGCGCGGCGCTCGGCGATGGGTTGCACGGTTTTCGCATAGTCAGCCGGCAAGGCGGTAGCGGCGCCAAGCTTCGGGCTCCCCTCGAGTTTGCCGTCGAGATAGACATATTTCTTCGCCAGCTCCAGGCTCTCCTTGGCGGCCCATTGCTGGAATTCGGTGACGGCGAGCTCGGTCAACTTGTCCTTCGCAAATTCCTGGCGATTGCGCAGCTCGGTCGCCTTGTTGCGCACGGTCTGGAATCCCTCGCTGCCGGTGATGAGATCGTCCCAGAATTGGTGCAGGCTAATCGGGGCGTTTTTCTCCGTCGCGCGGATGTAGCACGCGCTGCCGCCGCGATCGCCTTTCGGATAGCGTGCGGAGAATCGGCTCACCGCGTGCAATGGCTGATGGACGTCGCCCACGAAGTGGAATATCCAGCACAGGGCGACCGCGCGGTCCGCGTCCGCCGACTTGCCCGCGATGACGTCGAGCTTGTCGGCGTAGCCGCGGACGATGTTGATGTCGCCCGGCGGCGTCGTCTTCACCGACTCCGGCTCGCCGGCCGGCTTATAGGGATAATTGATGTAGTGCAGCCGATCGTAATGCAAGTCGGGCGGATAGAAGGTCGGATTGTCGCGGGCATCGTCGGCCCAGCGTGCCGCCATCATGAAGACATAGAGGTCGCGATCGGCTCCCGCGAGCTTGCGGCTGTCGGCTTGCTTGTCCCACTTCTTGAAATCGGGATGCTGCTTGAGCAGCGCGATCACCTTCGCAATGGTCGGCTCGCTCTCGTTTTTGAGTACCTGGTACGCGATGGCGCCGGTGACCATGTGCCCGGGACGGTTCCATGCCGGTGCAGGCGCTGCCGTCAGCAGCGCGAGCACAATTCCAAGAGCAAGAGCGCGAACCATGCATGGCTCCTTCATGCTGTCACTGATCAGCCAGCGGACAGAGTTGATCGATGCTGGCAAGCAGCTTGTCCATGGCGAACGGCTTGCGCAGGTAATCGTCGACGCCGAGGATCTCGGCATAGGCGCGATGCCGGCTGCCCTCGTTGGCCGTCATCATGATCACCTTGGGGCCATCGCCCTTTGCTTTGAGCGCTTCGAGCACGAGGAAGCCGCTCTTTCTCGGCATCATCATATCGACGAGAACGAGATCGGGCCTTTCCTTGTCGGCAACGCTCAGGCCGGCAACGCCGTCGTGGGCGGTGACGATGCGATAGCCGCGGGATTCGAGGACGGCGCGCAGGCCTTGCACGAGATCGCGGTCGTCGTCGATGATCAGAATGGTTTTTGCGGCCATGAACGGTCGGTCCCCTAGAATACTCCTCGCTCACGCTTCGGGCTTGTGCAGTATTGTCATTGTACCGGCGAACAGGAGAATGGATGACGACGCCCGCAGCGGATGGCTGGCGCATGCCGGCGGAATGGGAGCCGCACGAAGCGACCTGGATCGCCTGGCCGCACCATCGCGCCGACTGGCCCGGCAAGTTCACCGTCATCCCCTGGGTCTATGGCGAGATCGTGCGGCACCTGCACACCGGCGAATTCGTCCACATCCTCGTCAACGATGCAACTCACGAGAAGCGGGCCAGGGCGGTGCTGACTAAGGTCGGCGTCGACCTCGCGCGGATTCGCTTCTTCCGCATCCCGACCGACCGCGTCTGGACGCGCGACTCCGGCCCGATCTTCGTCACCCGCGCCGGCAAGGTCGCCATGACCGACTGGCACTTCAACGCCTGGGCCAAATACGACAACTGGCAGCACGACGACCAGGTGCCGGCCCGCATCAACGAGCATCTCCGCCTCAAATGCTGGCAGCCGAAATGCAAGGGAAAGCGCGTCGTGCTCGAAGGGGGCAGCATCGACGTCAATGGCGCTGGCTTGTTGCTGACGACGGAGGAATGCCTGCTCAGCCCAATCCAGGCTCGCAATCCGCACCTTACCCGTGCCGAGATCGAGCAAACGCTCAAGGACCATCTCGGCCTGACCAGCATCCTTTGGCTAGGCGACGGCATCGCCGGCGACGACACGCACGGCCACGTGGACGATCTCGCTCGCTTCGTCGCGCCGCGAACTGTGGTGACGGTGATCGAAGAGAACCGCGCCGATCCGAATCACGCGCCGCTCGCGGAGAACCTGCGCCGGCTCAAAGCGATGCGCGAGATCAAGGAGGTGGTGACGCTGCCAATGCCGACGCCGCTTGTGTTCGCGGGGCAGCGCTTGCCGACGAGTTACGCGAATTTCTATATCGGCAACGAAAAGGTGCTGGTGCCGACGTTCAACGACCCGCGCGATCGCATCGTACTCGGCATCCTCGCGGATTTGTTCCCGAAACGCACGGTCGTCGGCATCCACGCAGTCGATCTGGTCTGGGGCTTCGGCACGCTGCACTGCATGACGCAGCAACAGCCGGCGCGAGAAAAATAACCTTCACACTATCGATGACTGCGCAGGCAGTGTCGGGGGGGGGGGGG
>DASRSQ010000964.1:0-8237 GCA_035656475.1 Gemmataceae bacterium
TGTTCACGCCTCGTCCTTCCAAAAATTGGGCTGTTCCCCAACTTCTGAGGAGAAATATTTATGGGATCGCTGAGCAAACGAAGGGACAATAATGCCGTTCAAGAAGTTGGGACTGAATCCGCATCTCGTGGCCGCGACCAGGAGAATGCACTACACGGAACCCACGCCGATCCAGGCGGAGGCAATCCCGGCGATCCTCACGGGGCGAGACCTGATCGCCACCGCCCAGACCGGCACCGGCAAGACGGCGGCGTTCGCGCTGCCGCTGTTGCATCGCCTGATGGCAAAGCCGCGCGGCTTGCCGTGCTTGATCCTGTCGCCGACGCGCGAGCTCGCCCAGCAGATCGAGACCGTTTGCCGGGAGTTTGCACAACAGGCGCCGGTGCGCATCGGCCTGGTCGTGGGAGGCGCCTCGATGGAGCGCCAGGAACGCCTGCTGCGCGGCGGCCTTGACATTCTCGTCGCCACCACTGGCCGACTCATCGATCACCTTCGTCATCAGCCGGCCGTGCTGCAACGCGTCGGTGTTCTCGTCCTGGATGAAGCGGATCGCATGTTCGATATGGGTTTCCTGCCGGACATCCGCCGCATCATCGCGCGCATGCCGGGTCGCCGACAGACGCTTCTGTTCTCCGCCACGATGCCTCCGGTCATCGCGGCGCTGGCCCGCGAGATCCTGAAGAATCCGGCGTCGATCCAGATCGGTCGCAAGGCCGGCGTCGCCGTCGGCATCACGCAGGCGGCCTATCCGGTGCCGGAACATCTCAAGACATCCCTGTTGCGCCACCTGCTGCGTGAAACCGACATGCCGTCTCTTCTGGTGTTTACTCGCACCAAACATTCCGCGCGCCGGCTGACACGGATCATCGAGGACGACGGTTTCAAGGTCGCCGAGCTGCACGGCAACCGCACCCAGGGGCAACGCGTCCGCGCCATGGACGGCTTTCGGCGCGGCGATTTTCAGGTCATGGTCGCAACCAATATCGCGGCTCGCGGGCTCGATGTAGACCACATCACGCACGTGATCAGTTTCCGATGTGCCGGATGTACCCGAGGATTACATCCATCGCGTCGGCCGCACGGCTCGCGCCAAGGCGGAAGGGGATGCATTCATCCTGGTATCGCCGGCGGAAGAAAGCTCGCTGGCCCAGATCGAACGCCAAATCGGCCAACGCCTGCCGCGCGTCACGCTTCCCGATTTCGACTATCGGCAGCCGCCGGAGGTCCGAAAGAAGCACGCCCGGCCGGGGCATCCGGCGGAAAAATCGGGCCCCGGGCGTCGCCAACGTCGACGCCGCTGAGCTTCGCCAGTTCCCCGGCGCATTCCACGTCTCATCCGCGCGGAAGCTTTGCGCGATTCCCTTGCCGATCCGCTCCCGAATCGATTCGTTAGACTCAAGCAGCCGAACAGGCACGCTGAGGAATTCGATCCGAGGAGTTGCATCATGGAAGCCACCGCGTCGCGAACGCAGACCGATCTCGATACGACTTGCATCAACACGATCCGCACGCTGTCGATGGACGCCGTGCAGGCGGCCAACTCCGGGCATCCGGGGGCACCGATGGGGCTGGCGCCGGTGGCGTATTGTCTCTGGCAGCAATTCTTGCGTTACGATCCGCAGGATCCGGTCTGGCCGAACCGTGATCGCTTCGTGCTCTCCAACGGCCATGCGTCGATGCTTCTCTACTCGATGCTGCACCTGGCCGGCGTGCGTGCCATCAATAACCAGGAAAAGGTGCTGAGCGAGCCGGCGGTGTCGCTGGACGAAATCAAGCACTTCCGCCAGCTCGGCAGCCGTTGCCCCGGCCATCCCGAATATCGCTGGACGAGCGGTGTCGAAACGACCACCGGGCCGCTGGGCAACGGTCTGGCGAACAGCGTCGGCATGGCGATCGCCGGCCGCTGGATGGCCGCCCATTTCAATCAGCCCGGCTTCGAGAAATTCATCGACTTCAACGTCTGGGCCATCTGCGGCGACGGTTGCCTCATGGAAGGCATCTCCTCCGAGGCGGCTTCGCTTGCGGGGCACCTCAAACTCAGCAATCTCTGCTGGATCTACGACAGCAACACCATCAGCATCGAAGGCCACACGTCGCTCGCCTTCACCGAGGATGTGGGAGCACGCTTCGCTGCCTACGGCTGGAACGTCACGAAAGTTGCCGACGGCAACGACGTCCAGGCGCTGGCGAAGGCGTATCGCGCCTTCCTCGATTGCAACGACCGGCCGACGATGATCATCGTCGACACGCACATCGCCTACGGCGCGCCGAAGAAGCAAGACACCGCCGCCGCCCATGGCGAGCCGCTCGGCGAGGAAGAGATTCGCGGCGCCAAGCGTTTCTACGGCTGGCCGGAGGACGCGAAGTTCCTCGTCCCCGATGGCGTCTACGACCATTTCCAGCAAGGTATCGGCAAACGCGGCAAGTCGCTGCGCGACGCCTGGAACGCGCAGCGTGACGCCTATGCGAAGAAGTATCCGGAGCTCGCCAAAGAACTGAACACGATGGAGCATCGCGAGCTCCCCGAAGGCTGGGATCGCGACATTCCCACGTTCCCCGCCGACGCCAAGGGAGTCGCCACGCGTGAAGCTTCGGGCAAGGTGCTCAACGCGATCGCCAAGCACGTCCCCTGGTTGATGGGCGGCTCGGCCGACCTCGCGCCGTCCACCAAGACGCTTCTCACCTTCGACGGCGCCGGCGCCAATCAGGCAGCAACGCCGGGCGGTCGCAACCTTCACTTCGGCGTGCGCGAACACGCCATGGCCGGCACGATCAACGGCATGGCCCTCACCAAAGTCCGGCCCTACGGTTCCACCTTCCTCATTTTCAGCGACTACGCCCGCGCGGCGATCCGCCTCAGCGCCCTGATGGAGTTGCCGGTCATCTACGTCTTCACGCACGATTCCATCGGCGTCGGCGAAGATGGCCCGACGCATCAACCGATCGAACAGCTCGCCGGCTTGCGTGCGCTGCCCGGCATGATGTTGCTGCGTCCCGCGGACGCGAACGAGACGGCGGAAGCGTGGAAGGTCGTCATGAAACTGCGTCACGAGCCGGCCTCGCTTGTCCTGACGCGCCAGGCGTTGCCGACAATCGATCGGAGCAAATATGCATCTGCTGCCGGCGTCGCCAAAGGCGCCTACGTCCTCGCCGACGCGGCGGACGGCAAGCCCGATGTGTTGCTGCTGGCGAGCGGCAGCGAAGTCTCGCTCTGCCTGGACGCGTACGAAAAGCTGAAGGCGGAGAATATCAAGGCGCGCGTCGTCAGCATGCCGTCGTGGGACCTGTTCAATCGCCAGCCGGCCGAATACCGCAACAGCGTACTGCCTCCCGACGTGAAGGCGCGCGTGTCGATCGAGATGGGATCAACGCTCGGCTGGGCACAATATGTCGGCCTCACCGGCGTCAGCATCGGCATGCATTCCTTCGGCGCATCGGCCCCGCTCAAGGACCTGATCAAGAAGTTCGGCTTCACCGCCGAGCGCGTCGTCGCCGCGGCAAAGGAGCAAGTGGGCAAGAAATGATGGCATTCGTTTAGCCCCGTCTCGCAGAGGCGGGCGGACAGTATCCTGCTTCCGGGAACGCATACAGTCCGCCCACTTCTGCGAAGCGGGGCTAAACTTCGAGGACATGCCAGTGACCATCAAACAAGTCGCCGAGGCGAACGAGGACGCTCTCCTCAAGCAATACGGCTGCGGCCCGGTCGAATTCAGCGGATCGCGCGACGCACTCTATGAACGGCATCTCATCTTCGATAACGTCGTCAAGCCAAGCGCCGTCGGCCCGCGCGAACGCTTCGAAGCGGTCGCCCGCTCGGTGCGTGATATTCTGTCACAGCGCTGGGTGCTCACCGAGGATACGTACCATCGTGAGAACGCGAAACGCGTCTACTATCTCTCGATGGAATTCCTGATCGGCCGCTCGCTCGCCAACAACATCACAAACCTGCTGCTCGATCCGATTATTGCGGACATTGCCAAGGAGAAGAGCGTCGACTGGATCGCCCTGCTCGACCAGGAGCCCGACGCGGGCCTGGGCAACGGCGGGCTCGGACGGCTGGCCGCCTGCTTCCTCGATTCCCTGGCGACCATGCATATCCCCGCCATGGGTTACGGCCTGCGCTACGAGTATGGCATCTTCCATCAGGCCATCCAGCATGGCTGGCAGACCGAGACGCCGGACAACTGGCTGCGCCGCCCCGATCCCTGGGAGGTGCATCGGCCGCACGAAAAAGTCGAAATCAAGCTCGCCTGCTCCTTCCACGTTCGCGGCGGCAGCCTGCAGGCAATC
Organism: Gemmataceae bacterium; assembly: GCA_035656475.1. Taxonomy (GTDB): domain Bacteria; phylum Planctomycetota; class Planctomycetia; order Gemmatales; family Gemmataceae; genus SIAQ01. The sequence continues at coordinate 4,291 of DASRSQ010000964.1, forward strand.
CTCGGCAAGACCGCGACCCTCATCGGCATCCCGTTCGATCGTCCCATCGTTGGCTACGGCGGTAAAACCATCAACACGCTTCGTCTCTGGGCCGCGACGGCGCCCGACTATTTCGATTTCAAGGAATTCAGCAGCGGCGACTTCGTCGGCGCCGTCGCCGAGACGCTCACCGCGGAAACGCTGACGCGCGTGCTCTATCCCGATGATTCGACGAGCATGGGACAGGGCCTGCGTTTCGTGCAGGAGTATTTCCTGGTCGCCTGCTCGCTCGCGGACCTCGTGCGCCGTTTTCGCCGGGCTGACAATGACTGGAGCCTGCTCCCCGAGAAGGCCGCCATCCAGCTCAACGATACGCACCCGACGTTGGCGGTGCCCGAGCTGTTGCGCATCCTGCTCGATGAGGCGCATCTTGGCTGGGACCAGGCATGGGACCTGACGCGGCGGACGCTGGCGTACACCAATCACACGCTGCTGCCAGAGGCGCTCGAGCGCTGGCCGGTCGCCTGGTTCGAGATGTTGCTGCCACGCCATCTCGAACTTATCTACGAGATCAATCGCCGTTTTCTCGATGCGGTGCGTGCGAAGTTTCCGGAAGACAATTCGCGCCTTGCACGCATGAGCCTGATCGAGGAAGGCGCGCGGAAAAATGTTCGCATGGCTCATCTGGCCATCGTCGGCTCGCACAGCACCAATGGTGTGGCGGCGATCCATTCACAACTGCTGAAGACGACGACCGTCCGCGATCTCGCCGAGATGTTCCCCGAACGCTTCAACAACAAGACCAACGGCGTCACGCCGCGGCGCTGGCTGCTCTTGGCGAATCCCGCTCTTGCGCGTGTGATCACGGATGCGATCGGTCCCGACTGGATAGGCGACCTGTCGCTGCTGCGCAAGCTGAAGCCGCTGGCCGAGGATCGGGGCTTCCGCGCAGCCGTTCGCCAGGCCAAGTGCGAGGCCAAGGTGCAGTTTGCGCACTGGCTCAAGCGCACTGCCGCGTTGACAGTCGATCCCGATTCGATCTTCGATTGCCAAATCAAGCGCATCCACGAGTACAAACGGCAACTACTCAACGCCCTGCGCGTCGTCGTTCTCTATCATCGACTGCGACACAACCCGAACTTGGACATGCCGCCGCGCACGTTCCTCTTTGCGGGCAAGGCGGCGCCGGCGTATCGGCTCGCCAAGCTCATCATCAAGCTGATCAACAATCTCGCCGCCGTCATCGATAAAGATCCCGCGGTGCGCGGCCGAATCAAGGTGTTGTTCTTGCCCGATTACCGCGTCACGCAGGCGGAGCACCTGATTCCCGCCAGCGACGTGTCGAACCAAATCTCGACGGCCAGTTTCGAGGCAAGCGGCACCAGCAACATGAAATTCATGATGAATGGCGCCCTCACCATCGGCACTCGCGACGGCGCCACCATCGAAATGGCCGAGGAGGCCGGCGAGGACAACTTCTTCCTCTTCGGCCTGACCGCGCAGCAAGTCGCCGACAGCCGCGGCTGGTACGATCCGCACTGGCACTATCACAGCGAGCCGGAAACGCGCGACGCGCTCGACGCGATTGCTGGCGACGAGTTCAGCCATCTGGAGCCCGGCATCTTCGGCCCGATTCGCGACACGTTGTTGACCAACGGCGATCATTACATGCACCTGGCCGACCTCCGTTCCTATCTGGACGCGGACGCCCGGCTCGTCGCCCTCTACCGCGATCCGGAAGCATGGGCGCGCAAGGCGATCCTCAACATCGCGGGGAGCGGCAAGTTCTCGAGCGACCGCACGATCGCGGAATACGCCGCCTCGATCTGGAATGCAGAGCCCTGCCCGGTGTCGTGACCCTTCGCGCCCAAGCCCCGCCATGAGCGCAGCGATTGGCGGAGGTAACCGCTCGCCGCGACTCCACCAATCGCTGCGCTCATGGTGGGGCCTGGAGATATTGCATGCCGCTCTCACCGCTCGCAGGCAAGCCCGCTCCGAAGGAGCTGCTGATCGATCTCGCCCGCCTCGAACGCGAATACTACGACCGCCGTCCCGACCCCGCCGCCGCCGACCAGCTCGTCGCCTTTGGCACCAGCGGCCATCGCGGCACGCCGTTCAACGGCACGTTCACTGAGGCCCACATCCTCGCCATCACGCAGGCCATCTGCGAATATCGCCGTAGCGTCGGCACCGATGGCCCGCTCTACATGGGCAAGGACACGCACGCCCTCTCGGCGGCAGCGCAACGCACCGCCCTCGAAGTTTTGGCGGCCAACAGTGTCGACACCATCATCCAGGAAAACGACGGCGTCACGCCGACGCCGGTCATCTCGCATGCGATTCTGACTTACAACAAGGGCCGCACCGACCACCTCGCCGACGGCATCGTGATCACGCCATCGCACAATCCGCCCGAGGACGGCGGCTTCAAGTACAACCCGACCAACGGCGGCCCGGCTGACACCAGCGTCACCAAGGCGATCCAGGATCGCGCCAACGAATTGCTCCGCGCCGGTAACAAGGACGTCAAACGCATCTCCATCGCGTCCGCGCTCAAAGCCGCCACGACGCGGCAGATGGATTTTGTCCTTCCCTACGTCAAGGACCTGCGCAACATCATCGACATGGACGCCATCCGCGACGCTCGCCTCAAGCTCGGCGTCGACCCGCTCGGCGGCGCGGCAGTCCACTATTGGGCCCCGATCAACGAAATCTACGGCCTAAATATCGAGGTGGTAAATCCCGCCGTCGATCCGACGTTCTCGTTCATGACCGTGGACCACGATGGCAAGATCCGCATGGATTGCTCGAGCCCCTGCGCGATGGCCGGCCTCGTGAACCTGAAGGATCGCTTCCAGGTCGCGTTTGCCAACGATCCCGATTCCGATCGGCACGGCATCGTCACGCCGTCGGCGGGCCTGATGAATCCGAATCACTACCTCGCCGTCGCCATCAACTATCTGGTCACGCATCGGCCAAAATGGTCGCCAAACGCGGTCGTCGGCAAGACGCTCGTCAGCAGCAGCCTGATCGATCGCGTCGTTGCCGGCCTCGGACGCCGATTGCTCGAGGTGCCCGTCGGTTTCAAATGGTTCACGCCCGGCCTGTTCGACGGCTCCTGCTGTTTCGGCGGCGAGGAAAGCGCCGGCGCCAGTTTCCTCCGCATGGACGGCAGCGTCTGGGCCACCGACAAGGATGGCCCCATCATGTGCCTGCTCGCCGCCGAGATCACCGCCCGCACCGGCAAGGACCCTGGCGTCCACTATCGCGAACTCACCTCCAAGTACGGCGCACCAATCTACACGCGCATCGACGCCCCGGCCACGCCGGCCCAGAAGTCGCGGCTGCAAAAACTCTCACCCGACGCGATCACCGCCTCGACGCTGGCGGGCGAATCGATCACGGCGAAGCTGACAAGCGCCCCCGGCAACAACGCTCCGATCGGCGGCCTCAAGGTGACGACGCAAAACGGCTGGTTCGCCGCCCGCCCGTCGGGCACCGAGAACGTCTACAAAATCTACGCCGAGAGCTTCAAGGACGACAAGCACCTTCAGGCGATCGTCGCTGAGGCCCAGCAGATCGTGGATGGAGCACTTGGATGAGAGGAAAAAAGAGCAAAATCATAAAGCCATGAGAGGTACGGGGCGGTCACGGATAGCTTCGCCAGGAATACCAGAAAAATCCGACGGCGCCCAACAGGCTGGTAGCCGCCATCGGCAAGAAGATGGCGTAGTACGGGAGCTTCGAGTCATTCGGCCCCGGCGCCATCAGGGCAATCCAGCCGATCGCCACGGCTGCCGCGGCGAAAATGCAGCCGGAGATGAAAAACGCTGGCCGACGGCGGTCGTAGCAATCGAGGCAGGTGGACAGGCTATTGAACTGCGGCCGCCCATGACGCGAACAGTAGAATTTACCGCAGCGCGCACACGCCGTGAACGCTGGCACTCGGCAAATGAAGCAGCGTACCG
>DASRSQ010000965.1:0-7670 GCA_035656475.1 Gemmataceae bacterium
CACCCGCCACGTCGCTCTGCCCTGGATTTGTTGCTGTACCTTCGGTGCGACAGACGTTGCCCGCCTTCCGACATATACTGCCAGCGTGGGCGTCGTGACCATGTCCCCCGGACTTCCGCATGATCGCGCTGGCGTTCTACGTCATTCTTGTCTTCCTATTCGGCATCTCGATCGGCAGCTTTCTCAACGTGGCCATCGCGCGGTTGCCTCTCGAAAAGAGCCTGATCTGGCCTAATTCGCGCTGCGGCAACTGCATCCAACCGATCGGCTGGTATGACAATCTCCCCATCATCAGCTATCTCTGGCTCTGGGGCCGCTGCCGCAGTTGCAGACAGCACTATTCGATCGTTTACCTTTTCGTCGAGCTTTGCACTGGACTGGCGTTCGTCGGCCTCGTGCTGCTCGAAGTGGTCGCGAACGTCCACGACTGGCCCGGGCACACGATCTATTCCGTCATGCTGGGCCGATTTCCCGTGAGCACGTGGATCGGCTTCGCCTGGCATGCGATTCTGCTGTCGTTCCTGATCGCGGCGTCGGTATGCGATTTGAAGAGTCGAGAGATCCCGCTGCAACTGACGCTGACCGGTACGCTGGTGGGCCTGATCGGCGCCACGCTGATGCCCTGGCCCTGGCCACATGTTCCGGGCACCGGGCTCATCGTGCGGCCGTCCCCATTGCCGATGCTCATCAATCAAGGCATCTACGCGTGGCCATTCTGGGCGCCGTTGCCAGGCTGGGCCGGCGAAGAAGAATGGTTGACCGGCCTGCTCACCGGCGTTTGTGGCGCCCTCATGGGGACCTTTCTTTGCCGCGGCATCGGCTTCGTCTTCAGCAAAGGCCTCGGCAAGGACGCACTCGGCCTCGGGGACGCCGACCTGATGATGATGGCCGGCGCCTTTCTCGGCTGGCAGATCGTGCTCGTCGGCTTCTTCCTGAGCGTCTTCCCCGCCCTCCTGTTTGGTATCATTCAATGGGCCGTGCGCCGTGACAACTCGCTGCCGTTCGGCCCATCGCTGTCGTTCGGCGTGATGATGACATGCCTGGCGTGGGAGCCCATCAACACTGCCCTGCCCTTCTTGCGCGTCGTGCTCTTTGACGGCGAGATCCTGTTCTGGGTGGCGGGGCTCGCCTTCGGCATGATGTTCGTGATGAGCCTGATGTTTCGAGTCGTGCGTGGCAAGGAGTCCGAAGAACCCGAGGAACCTGCATCGTGATCGTGATCGTTGACTATGGCATGGCGAACCTGCGCAGTGTGCAAAAGGCGTTCGAGAAGGTCGGCGCCGAGGCGGTGATCAGCGCGGACCCGAATCGCATCGCGGAGGCGGACAAGCTGGTCCTGCCCGGCGTCGGCGCCTTCCGCGACGCCATCGCCCGCCTGCGCGACGCCGGCTTCGTCGCTCCGCTCAAGGACCACATCACACGCGGCAAACCGTTCCTCGGCATCTGCCTGGGCTACGAGTTGCTCTTCACGACGAGCCACGAGGACGGCATCCATCAAGGCCTCGATTTCTTCGCCGGCGAGGTGCTGCGTTTCGACAACGTGCCCGGCCTGAAGGTCCCGCACATGGGCTGGAACGAGCTGCTGATCCGCAAACCGTCGCCGCTCATGCGAGGATTGCCGGAGAAGGCGTCGGTATATTTCGTGCATTCGTATTACGTGAAGCCGAAGGATCGCAGCATCATCGCAACGGAGACGGAGTATCCAGAGCCATTCGCGTCCTCGATCTGGCACGAGAACGTGATGGCAACGCAGTTTCATCCGGAAAAGAGCCAGCGCGTGGGGCTCGCGATGCTGCGCAATTTCGTGGAGATTTGACCGCAGTGCACACGAGAAACAAGGAGATGGTCAATGGTCACTGAGGATTACCTTGCCAATAATGCCGCTTTTCGCAGGATGGAACAGGAAATCAAGCGAGCCTATCCTCACGGGCATTTCGTTGCGATCGCCGAAGAAAAGATTGTTGGCGACGCAAGCGAGTTCATGACACTATTCCACGCGTTGAAAGCAGATGGACGCGATCCGCGATCTGTCCTAATCGTGCAAGCCGGATTTGAATATCCAGAAAGAGTGACGATTTTTGGGAGCTGGACGAAGTCATGACATCGCCCGTGAACGAACAGCACAATGTCTATCTTGGTTCACCAGCGCGTGCATGGATGGTTTTGCGATTGGTCAACGTGGATGGAGAGCCACGCGAATTCAAGCTCGTGGTTGACACCGGATGCCCAGTATCATTTGCCATCTGCCCTGAACATGCTTCGGAATTTACATTCGGCTTCAGGCCTCCGTCGTCTCGAATTTTGGGCTTCTCCAGGGCGAGTGGTTTCAGGTTGCCATGCCAGAAATGGGAATTGAGGGCTTGATGGTCGGCTACTTGTCCGAAGAAGCGGCCGAAGCCGTTCGCGTCGATCATCCAGAATTCGCGGGGCTCATCGGTCTGCCGCTCTTGCGAATGATGGAATACGGCGGCAATAGTGAGGAATTCTGGGTTCGCCGCAGCAACTGACTCTTGGACTCCAAGACATGCAAATCTATCCCGCAATCGACATCCGTGGCGGCCAGTGCGTTCGTCTTCGCCAGGGTGACTACGCCCAGGAAACCGTGTTCGGCGCCGATCCCGGCGAGATGGCGCGGCGCTGGGTCAGCGAAGGCGCGACGTACATCCACATCGTCGATCTCGACGGCGCCAAGGCGGGACATCCCGTCAACGCGGCGGCCATTCGTTCCATCGTGAAAGCGGCCGGCGTGCCGTGCCAGCTCGGCGGCGGGTTGCGCACCGAGGAGGACATCAAGCAAGCGCTGTCGTGGGGCGTCACGCGCGTCATCGTCGGCACCAAGGCGCTGCAATCGCCGCGCTGGCTGGCGCAGATGTCGACGCAGTTCCCGGGCCGCATCGTGCTCGGCATCGACGCGAAGGACGGCAAGGTTGCGACGCAGGGCTGGCTCGACGTGTCAGAGATGACCGCGCTCGATCTCGCCCGCACCTGCGCCCGGCCGCCGCTGTCGGCAATCATCTACACCGACATCAGCCGTGATGGTATGATGCAAGGCGCGAACGTCGCCGCGATGGCGCAGATGGCCGCTGCCGTGCCGTTGCCCGTCATCGCCTCGGGCGGCGTCACCACGCTCGAGGATGTCAAGCAGCTCATGGCGAACCGATTGGCGGGAGCGATTGTTGGCCGGGCCCTTTACGAGGGGCAGTTAAGTCTGCGTGAAATTGTCGCGCAGATTTCCGGAAAATTAGAATGATTTTCGCCTGATCGTCGCACATAATCCAGATTCCACGACTCCTGACGAACGGGAGCTCGCTGTGCTCCCGCTCGCCAATTCGCTAACTCTCCGGAGCATTTATGGCACATCAAGTCGATGACATTCGCACCGTGGCGCTCGTCGGACACGAAGTGGCGGGCAAGACCTCGCTCGCGGACGCCCTTTTGTTCAAGGCCAAGGCAGTCGAACGCCGCGGCGCTCCCGAAGATGGCACCAGCGTTTCCGATTTCGACGAAGAAGAAAAAAAGCACAAGTACTCCATCGATTCCAGCGTCCTCCATCTCGAAACTCAGGGCAAGTTCGTCTACCTCATCGACACCCCAGGAAAGCCCGACTTCGTCGGCCAGGCACTCGGCGGCCTCAACCCGGTCGACACCGCGATCATCGTGATCTCCGCCACCGCCGGTGTGCAGGTCAACACCCGCCGCATGTTCAACGAGGCAGGCAAGCGCGGCCTCGCACGCATGATCGTCATCAACAAGTGCGACGCCGACAACATCCACTTCAACGATCTTGTCAACAACATCCGCGCCAGCTTCGGCAAAGCCTGCGTCCTCTTCAACGCGCCGATCAACGTCGGCCCGAAATTCAGCGGCGTGGTCCCGGTTCTCAATCCCCCCGCGACTCCGCCGGCCGGCTGCGATGTCGATCTCGGCGCTCAACGCTCACTCCTGCTCGACTGCATCGTCGAAGCCGATGAGGCGCTCATGGAGAAATATCTCGGCGAGGGAGATCTCTCATGCGAGGAGCTGATGGGCGCGTTGCCGAAAGCGCTCGCGGCGGGCACGGTCATCCCAATCCTGTGCACCGCCGCCAAGAACGGCAAGGACATCGGCGTGCAGGAGTTGCTCGATGCCATTGTGAAGTTCACGCCGTCGCCGAAGACCGCGGTCAAGCGCCACGGCAAGAAGGGGAATGACGACGTCACCATCGAGCCGAACGAAGCGGGCGAGTTCGTCGGCCAGGTGTTCAAGACGATCTCCGACAAGTTCGTCGGCAACCTCAGCTACTTCCGCGTCCTGTCGGGCAAGGTGACGCCGGAAGCGACGTTGCTCAGCCTGCGCACGGGCAAGGGACATCGTTCGAGCGGCCTGCTCCTGCCTCAGGGCAAGACGGGCAAGCCGGTGCCGGTCGCGATTCCGGGGGACATCATCGCTGTCGCCAAGGTCGAGGATCTGCACATTGGCGACACCGTCGCGATTAACACGACGGCGCCGAAGCTGCCGGCACCCGTGTATCCGCTGCCGATGTACGGCCTCGCCGTCGAACCCAAGGCCCGCGGCGACGAGCAGAAAATCTCGGGCAGCTTGCACAAGATCGCGGACGAGGACCCGACGTTCAAGATGTCGCGCGATCCGCAAACTAAGGAGCTCGTCATTACGGGCACGAGCCAGATTCACCTCGATATCGTGCAGCATCGCCTCAAGGCGCGCTACGACCTCGAGATCATCACGCATGAGCCGAAGATCGCGTATCGCGAGACGCTGACCTCGACCGCCGACGCGGAATATCAGCACAAGAAGCAATCCGGCGGCCGCGGTCAGTACGGCAAGGTCCACTTTCGCGTCTATCCATTGAAAGATCTCAACATCAAGACGGAAGCCGAGCTGGTCGAGAAGTTCGCCAACAAATCGAAATTCGAAAAGATTCGCACCGTCCATTACGATCCAGCGTACAACTTCGCATTCATCGACCACATTGTCGGCGGCTCGGTCCCGAACCAGTTCATTCCCGCGATCGAAAAGGGTTGCAAGGAAGTGCTCGATCAGGGCGCCCTCGCCGGCTATCGCATGCAGGACGTCGCGGTCGAGCTGTACTTCGGCAAGTATCACGACGTCGACAGCTCGGAAGCCGCGTTCAAAACGGCCGCGCGCATGTGCTTCAAGAAGGCGTTCCGCGAAGCCCGGCCGGTGCTGCTCGAGCCGATCGTGCATTTGGAAGTGACGATTCCGTCGAAGTACACTGGCGATATTTTGAAGGACCTCAACGGCAAGCGCGCCCGCGTCGAGGACCAGGACAGCCTGCCCGGCGATCTCGCCGTGATCAAGGCAATCGCGCCGTTGGCAGAAATGACGCGCTACGCCGCCCAGCTCGGCAGCATCACGCAGGGGCAGGGGAGTTACACGATGGAATTCAGCCACTACGACATCGTGCCGCCAAACGTGCAGCAACAGATCGTCGCCAAGGCGAAGGTACACGAGGAGGAGGAAGAGTAGACATCGAACGTATCGTCAGACAAGCGTCGTCATCGTCCGCTCGGCGTTTAGCGCGGCGCATCGCCGCAATCAGCGCGTTGTCGTGCGTGGGGCCCGGTGCGCTTAAACCGCCGGGCGGACGATAGCGGCGCTTTCCCTGGCGACACGTTCTCATCCACCCGCCATCGGCGTGAGGATCATCACCTCGTCGCCATCGCGCAAGACGCGCGTTAACTCCGAGTGTTCATCGCCGACGAAGAAAAGCAGCGACTTCCGCGGTACTGATGCGTCATCGAGCAGCATCGCGCGAAACGCGTCGCTGTGCCTGGTCGCCACCTGGGCGAGCAAATCGGTCAAGCGGCAGCCATCGGCCACGTCGACGCGTTCCTCGGCGCATTCAGCCGCGCGCTTGAGTTGCGACAGGTATCGAACAGTAACTTGCACGCCGCAAGCGTCCTTACTTCTTTTCATTGAGAATCAATTCGACGCCTGACAGGATCGTCTGGCGAACTTCCGATTCCGCTGTTGGCGTCAGGCGAATGACGACATTGCCCTTGAGCTGCACGCCGGAGAATTCCTTGATCAGCGTTCGTCCCGGGCCACCGGCTTCCTTGGCGACATCGAAATCGCTGAGCACGCGCTTGCCGGCAATCTCTACATTCATGAGCCGCTTGCCTGCAACAAGCTTGTCGGGCTCGGCGAAATAGAGCTTGACGGTGTAGGACTGCGCGGCATTCATCGTGCCAAGGTTTACGGAGATTTCACTTAGCCCTTTCATGCCGGACGACGCGATCCAGTTGTAGGGGCCGCTGACGGCGGACGAATGCCGGCGGAAGATTTCGGGCGTCGGCTTGACGCTGATCGGCACCGTCGGCGAGGTGCCGCCGGTGCTGGGGTATTCGATCCAGAGCGTGCCGTCGTCGGCCTTGCGGTCGCCGGGGCCGCCGAGGTTGACGCCGAGGCGCTTCACGTAGCCCTTGACATCCTTGGTGCCGAAGAAGGTCCACATGTCGGCGTCGGGCATGTGAATGAGAGCGATAGACGATTGATTCTGATAGGCGCAGGTGCAGGTGCGCGTGTACTCCGGCGCGGTGATGAGTCCGCCGGCGACGATGAGGTTATTGGTGCAAGAGGAGCGGAAGCCGCCGAAGTTGCCGGTGCCGCCGTCGTTGCACAAATCGAAGAAGCCGGCTGCGCCCGAGCGGAACGTGAGCAGGTGCTCGGAGGCTGACGGCGTGTTGCAGCCGTAGTTGCGCGTCCACTTCCACGGCACCGATTCGAGGGTGATGGGGTCCTTGCGCATCTTCACGGCGCCCGTGAGCAGATCGCAGGCGCCTTGCCCTTGCAGGACCGTCTCGTGCAGGATCATGGCCGGGCCGGTGTAGCTTTTCTCGAACCAGATCTGCTTGCCGCTCTTGCCGAGGTAAGCACGGATTCCCTTCGGCTCATCGTAAAGACTATCGCGGGCCACGCGGCCGGCTTCAAGGAGGACGTCGTGCTTTTCGGAGTAGCTAAGCCAGGTGCCGAAGGCGTCTTCGGTGCTCCAGAGTTCCTTGCCGGTGGCGAGATCGAAGGCAACCAGGCGTGGTTCCGGATCATCCTTCTTGAGACGGATCACCTGCTCTCGAGACAGACGGTCGATCGTGAAAAGCTTGCCATTGCCCGCGCAGGTGGCATTGTGGCGGAAACCGCTGCGGGCAGCGGCGCTCCATAAGACTTTTCCCGTATGCCGATCCATGACGACAAGATGTCGGCTGGCGGACATGTTGTCGCCGACTTTCTTGACCGCCTTGAGGAGTTTGCTGAAACTCGATTCCTTCTTGGCGCCGGGCTCCTTGTCATCGCCGTCCCCCGCTTTTGGCGGCGGCGGCAGCCCGCGCGGATCGAACAGCGGATCGGCGCCGCCGATGAGATAATCGCCGACGATATTGAGGTAGCCCCAGCGCGGCGACTTGTTTGTGCCGAGCGCCGGCAGCGTGAACTCGTTGACCTTTTTGCCGTTGGCAGGATCCAGTTGGACGCATTTATCTTCGTAGGCGACGTAGATGCCATCGGGCGTCGAGACGAAGTTACTGCCGGAGGCATTGGCGCCAGGCTGATGGAAGAGGTTGTTGTAGAACGCGCCGACGCCGGGTAGTTTCGTCTCCCACAGGAGCCGGCCCGTGTAGATGTCGATGGCGCGAATCAGGTCAACGCCTTCGATG
>DASRSQ010000966.1:0-2061 GCA_035656475.1 Gemmataceae bacterium
CTCATTGTACCACGACAACCGTTTTTCGAGCGAGCCATCCCAGTTTGCCTGCGGCTCGAGGTGTAGGATCCAGGGCTCGGCATCCTCGACATAAACAACCTTGTCCGCCTCGGCGGTGATGGTAGACAGGTCGGAGTCGATGACACAAACCGGCCCCTGCGCTTTGCGGGGCGCAAGGGCCAGCCAATCAGGCAGGTATTGTTCGATCAACACCCGCACGCCGGAGTCGTACGGCTTCGACACCTTACGCCAACACTTCGCGGACCGGTTCGGTACCAGGATCGGTCAACGGAATCGGGCGGGCGCCGAGGTAGTAGTTCTTCGTATGGCTGATGCCGACCGCGCGGTAGATCGTGGCGAACAGGCGGGCGGCGTTGATCTCGCCTTCGGCGACGCGATTGCCGCTCTCGTCGCTGCGACCATAGACCGTGCCGCCGCGGACTCCGCAGCCTGACAGCGTCGAACTCCATGCGGACGCGAAGTGGTCGCGGCCGAGCGACGAGTTGATGCTCGGCGTGCGACCGAACTCGGCGAGCGTGATGACCAGCGTGTTCTGCAACAGTCCGCGGTCCTCGAGGTCGTCGAGCAGCGTCGACATGACGCGGTCGAGTTCGGGGACCAACTCCTGGTGCGACTCGAAGTTCTGGGCATGGGTGTCCCACCACGCCCGGCCCACGCGGATGAACGGCACGCCGGCTTCACACAGCCGACGCGCGGCCAGCGCCTGTTTGCCGAACAGCGTGTTGCCGTAGCGTTCGCGGACGCGCAGCGGTTCCTGATCGATGTCGAAGAGGCGTTCGTTGGCCATGATTCCGGAGACGCGGGTGTACGCCTGGCTGTGGCTATCAAGAGCGGCATTGGTGCGGCCTTGCTCGAAAGTGCTCGAAAGCTGGCGACGCAGCTCGGCCCGTTCGCGGTGATCCTGTTCGCTAACGCCGACGCGGCGAATGTTCTCGGGGACCATCGACGTGGTCAGATCCATCGAGCCATAGCGAGCGCCGAGGAAGCCCGCGTGGCCAGGGGACATATTGCGGCCTTCGGTCGCGGTGTAGAACGAGACGTAATCGGGAACCTGGCTGCCTTCGAGTCCCATCTCGCGGGCCATGACCGCGCCGAGATCCGGGTAATCGACCGACGGCTCCCCCATTCGGCCACGCATCATGATCCGCGCGGCGGAGCCATGATCGGCGTTGCGCGTGTTCAGCGAGCGAATGATGCAGGTGTCCTTCAGGCGAGCGGCCATGCGCGGCATCAGCTCGGAGATGCGCACGCCGGTCGACGACGTCTGGATCGACTGGAACGGCCCACCCGTCGGCACGCCCGGCTTCGGGTCAAAGGTTTCGAGCTGGCTGGCCCCGCCGGCGAGCCAGAGCATGATGACGCGCTTCTGCTGACGGCGCAGTTCCTGAGCCATCGCCCGCGTGCCGAGGAGTTGGACCCCGGTCATATCGGCAAACGCCGCCGTGCCCGCCATCGCGGCCATTGAGGTGAGAAAGCCGCGCCGGCTGAGGACGTGGTCCGATGAGCCGCAGAAGTTTTTCATCATGTCAGGAATCCCCCCTAGTGGAAGCAAACTGCGTTTAGTGTACGGCAGTTCGCGTTGGAATGCGAGAATAAATCCTACGGTGTCTGCCAGTCGTCGATCGTCAATCCAGGGATCATGGAGTAATCCGCCACGTTGTGTGTCACCATCGTCATGTTGTGCACGAGAGCGGTGGCTGCATTGAGTAAATCCATCGGGCCAGCATCTTGCCCCTGATCAAGCAGTGCTGCCCTGATCTCGCCATACTTCTCAGCAATCTCATAGTCGACATCAATAACATCGGTCGCTTTGAGCAGATCTTGGACGCCTTGTAATCGATTCGCAGGAGCGTTGACGCGCAACGCCCACACCAACAACTCGCCGACGGCCACAACAGCACGGACAAGCCACCAAACTGAAGCATTACTTTGCTGATCACCCGGCGATCATTCTTCAGGTAAGCGGAACAAATATCCGTATCGATCAGGAAGCTCATTCAGGAATCTCGCGTCGATGCACCTTTCGCTGCTTCCTGGTTT
>DASRSQ010000967.1:0-3184 GCA_035656475.1 Gemmataceae bacterium
GGAATAATCCAAAGGGCTTGCCGCAACGCTTGCTCCAGGAACCAGTCACCGAGACGCAGAAAAGTTTGATGGAGGGGCATGACCACGACAAGCTGCTACGCCTAGCCGAAGCTGCCCAAGAGACCATCAAGGAGACAAAACGCTGCATTCAGGAATTACTGAGGGGCGGCATCGTTGGAGAGATTATCGCACCTGACGGGGGCGATGCTAGGCATTGGCTGGTCGGACTGCTCAACATCTTCGATGAAATAACGACGTTGCGAACCGCTTTTGCCGTGGCAACACCTGGTCTAGGGAATACGACGGGGGCCGACGACCTAAACTACCGGACCGAAATCTACAAGCGGCTCCTCGAAGCCGATAAACACTTGACGAATACCGCGATTGTCGCGGCAAGTGGAGCGCTCAACGTCTCAGCAAGCGACAGCAAAAAGCGGAGACGAACAGCGGCCGTGAGCGCGACACCCGAGGCGACGACTCCGCAGCCCCCCTTTGTTGTTCTCGGCAAGCCGGGAGAGCGTCCAGTCGTTCTAGGAAAGACAAAATCGAAGCTGACTGACGCCCGCTACAACGTCGTAAAAGCACTGATCGAAGCCGGCGAAAACGGGTTGAACAAGGATGAGATAGTCCAGAAGAGCGGGCACGGGGACGCCAGGCAGGTTCTTAAGCGGCTTGCTGACAGCGACCCCGATTGGAAAGGCGTTATCGTTATGGCAGAGGTCACGGGTGGCCGCTACCGAATTCGCGTTTCCTGAAACCCACACCTTTCCACACCTCTCGCCACCATTGTTCTGCACTTCTCTTTCCACACCTCTGCGCACCGCGAACGACACGATTCCACACCAGTGATGCGCGTAGGATGAGAGCGGTTTAAGACGCTTGCTTTCATCCCAGACCCGGCCACGCCGAGTCGCAACCTCAGACGGAGGTGCTCAATGCGGTTTGCCGACCGCGTGTTATTACCGGTGGCCCACGGAGGGGCCAACGGCAGGGCTGCGATTCCCCTGGGCTATTTCATCCGCCTCCCAGCGCCAGCGCCGTTGCCCATCGAGATTCAGACCAGTGGCATCGTGACACTGGACGGTGCGCCTCTGACGAGTGCCTCAATCGGCTTTATGGACGCCAATGGCACAGTGCGATGGACCGGCACAGACGCAACCGGTGGATTTAGCCTTCCGGCCCTTCCTGGTTCGTATAAGGTCCGCGTCGCAAAACGATTCGCCAATGGTCCAATGCGAGATGCTATAACCGGCGAGTTGATCGACCCGACCAAGATTAGGATCGGAGCAGTGAAACCAGTAGAGCTTTTATCAGTCATTCCTGAGAACTATGACGATCCGAACGCATCGGGATTTAAGGCGGATGTTCGCCAAGGCGCCGCAAACCGTTTCGTGTTCCAATTGGTGACGCCGTAGCCCGTAACCCATGCCCCGCCCACAATTCACCCTCCGCGCGCTGCTGGTGGCCATGCTGGTCGTGGCTGCATTCTTTGCCGGTGTCCACTTCGAGCGGGAGCGTCAAAGGCGAGTCGATGAGGCAGAACTAACAAACGACCCCTTCGCGGACTAGCCACATGCGTCGCCCCCAATTCACCTTGAAGACGATGCTCTGGCTGATGTCCTGCGTGGCGTGCTTTGCAGCCGGCATCCACTTCGAGCGCGAGCGACATAAACCCCATGCGTTCGGGGATGTGCGTGTATGGGAAAGACTCAGCGACGAGAGGAAACGTCAGCAGGCCGATGACGCATTGCCACCAGGTGTCCACCCGCCCCGCGAATACTGACGCCCGACTCTCAGGCACCCCCGGGCTGGTCGCCACGCGACCAGCGATCAGCCACAAAAAGATGTCCCACTACCGAACCTTTGGCCTTCTTTGCCCGACCCGCTCTGGCGCGGTCTAATGGCCTTTCCCGGCCCGACGGGCTATGTTGTGGCAACATGGTCAACCAATCTCCATTCACCGGCACAGCGTCAGCCGACCAAAGACGCTCTAAATGCGCGTCATCGTGCGCGAAGGAGAGACACTCTCCGAGGCTTTACGGCGGTTCAGGAGGCTCACTCAACTCGCCCATCGACGCGAATGGTACAAGACGCGGCCGGGTGCTTACGAAAAACCGAGTCAGCGCCGACGAAAAAGCGAATCCAGGCGCCGTCGCAATGCCCGGCGCCAGCCGCAACCGAGCGTCGTAACCATCTACATTGGTCTGCGCGGCCTGTTTTCGCGAGAAGATCCATTTCCCCACAAGCGAAAGCCGTTCAAGTCGCACCGTCGCTGGTGGGGCGAGTCGGACCAGGCTGTTCCCGCATTGAAGGCTCCGGTGGCATGTGCCTGCGACCGGACCCAGACGAAGTGGGGGCGCCCATGATCGCGTATCAGCAGAAGTGGTCGCGGCGATTTGGTTGCGGACACTGATCGCCCCTGGTCGCCGCGCGACCACTCAAAATTCAGGCGCACAGGAATAGCCCACTACCGTCATCCCCACAATATCGGCGGGACCCTCTCGACCGGCTACAATACCCCAATGAGCCGACGGTTTCAGTTCAGCTTGAGAGACTTGTTTTGGCTGGTGCTTGTTGTCGCCGCGTTCGCGGGCGGCATTCAGTTCGAGCGCGATCTGAGAAGGCGCGAGAACGATGCAACTCGGCTGGCGAAGGCCAGGGCGGCAACCAATGGCGAATTGCTTCAATCGAGAACGTATGCGAACCCGGTATCAGCCTACTTCCTGGAGGCACCGCCAAAGAGGTAAATCCGATCCATGGCCCGGCCTCAGTTCACCTTGAAGACGATGCTGGTCATCTCCTTCGGCATCGTTCTTTTGCTTGGACTGCGGGTAGGCTGGTTCCAGGCCCAATCAAACCCCGTCTATCTGGCCGTGGTCTGCCTGTCGTGCGCTTTTTTGGGAGCGGCCCTGGTCACGATTTGCATGCCACGCGACGATTGACGATGACCGCTTTTTAGGCACCTAAAAGTCCAGGACGAGTCTCAATTCCTGTTTGACATGCGGTCAAATGGAAGCACTAGGCGGCAGCCTGAACGCGTTGGCGACGCCGATCCGAGGTGGGACGAACATTGGCTCATTTGGCGTGCCGGCGAAAAGGACAAAGTTCCGGCCCAAATCGCACGCTCGCACCGGCACCGTCTTCTTCACCATCGCGGCAAGCTCGACGGGGCCGGATCAGCAAC
>DASRSQ010000968.1:0-2883 GCA_035656475.1 Gemmataceae bacterium
GGGCCCCGTTTCGCCCCGCCTCGCAGGGGGGGGCGGACGTGTTGATGTCGCAGTGAATGGATGCTGTCCACCCGCCTCTGCGAGGCGGGGCTAAACATCGATCACGCCAGACACTTCCTAAAGCCTTCTTCCAACCGCTCCCGATTCAGATTGCGGCCGATGAAAATCATTTTGTTGTCGCGTTCTTCTCCTTTGTTCCACGCCCGATCGGGCCGGCCGTCGAAGAGCATGTGGATGCCCTGGAAGACGAAGCGGCGCGGGTCGTTCTTGACGCTCAGCACCCCCTTCATGCGAAAGATGTCGGGGCCTTCTTGCATCAGCAGTTCGCGCAGCCAATCGTTGAGCTTGCGCTGATCGAGGTCGCCGGGGATGGTGATGCCGACGGAAAAGATCTCTTCGCTATGTTCGTGTTCGTGAGCGTCGGCTTCGAGGAAGTTCGGATTGAGCTGCATGACGCGATCGAGATCGAAGCCGCGGATGCCGAGGATCTTGTCCATGTCGATCAGCGATTTTTGACAGCGATACATCGGCGCGGTGGCATTGATCGCGCGCAGCCGATGTTCGAGCGCGTCGAGCTGTTCCGGCGTGACGAGATCCGTCTTGTTGAGCAGGATCACGTCCGCAAACGCGACCTGCTCCTCCGGCTCACGCAGGTCGTCCAGATGCTGGACGATATGCTTGCAATCGACAACCGTGACAATGCCATCGAGCTGAAGCTTCGATTTCATCTCGTCATCGGAGAAGAAGGTTTGTGCGACCGGTGCCGGGTCGGCGAGGCCAGTGGTTTCGATGAGGATGTAGTCGAACTTGTCCTTGCGCTTGAGCAGTTTGCCGAGGATGCGGATGAGGTCGCCGCGGACGGTGCAGCAGATGCAGCCGTTGTTCATTTCGAAGATTTCTTCCTCGGTCTGGATGACGAGATCCTGATCGACGCCGACCTCGCCGAATTCATTTTCGATGACGGCAATGCGTTTGCCATGGTTGGCAGTGAGAATATGGTTGAGCAGCGTCGTCTTGCCGGCGCCGAGAAAGCCGGTGAGAACGGTGACGGGAATGCGCGAATCCTGAGGCATGGGTGTCTCCGAAGGTTTACGTGTTTGCATTCTATGCGTTCAATTCGAGGGGGGAAACTATTGACCCGCCAGACGGGTCTGGTAGGCTGGAATTGAGGAAGCCATTGCCTACGGAAGTGCGCCATGTCGAACTCTCCCGTCTCGACGACCCCGAAGCTAACGCCGGATCAGCGCCGCGCCGCGGCCGGACAGTTTGAGCGGGCTCGTCAGGTCCTCAAAGGCGGTGACTACGACTATTGCTTGCAGCTCTTGCTCGCCTGTTGCAAGATCGATCCGGCCAACCTCATCTATCGTCAGGAACTCCGCCAGACGCAACGGGCCAAGTACGGCAACAACCAGAAAGGTCAGCCGCTTGCCATCGTGCGCTCGCTGTGGGGCCGCCTGCGTCTCAAGCAGATCATGCTCAAGGGGAACTATCTCGAAGCGCTGGTGCTGGCCGAGCAGATCCTGATGCGCAACCCGTGGGACCTCGGCACCCATCTCGTCATGGCCCAGGCGTTCGAAGAGCTCGAAATGCATGACCACGCTTTGTGGACGCTGGAACAAATTCGTCCGACCAATGCCCAAAATCCCAGCGTCAATCGTCCGCTTGCCCGCCTCTACGAGCGGCGCGGCAACTTCAACCAGGCAATTGCGCTCTGGGAGCTGGTCCGCAAAGCCGACCCTAGTGACGTTGAGGCCCAACGCAAGGGCAAAGACCTCGCCGCAAGCGCGACCATCGCCAAGGGGAAGTACGAGGACGTTCTCAAAGGCGACGCACTGTCGCCGCAGGCGGAGAAGGAGACGGCAACGGACCAGCCGGTGCTGCCCGCCGATGTCACGACGGAGGATCGGCATCCACGCGAGGTCGCGAACCTGCTCGAGAAGATCAAGGCAAATCCAAAGAACGCCAACGCTCACTTGCACCTGTCGAATCTCTATCGCAAGGCTGAACAGTTTGACAAGGCGAAAGAGACTTTGCAGAAGGCCATGCCGCTGACCGGCAACAGCTTCGATATTGCACAGGAACTCTTCGATCTTGATATCGAGCCATTTCGCCGCGATCTGGCGGTCACCGAAGAGCGATTGCGGCAGAAGCCGGGAGACAAGGAACTGCAGCAGATTCGGGCCGGCCTTATCAAGGAAATCAACACGCGCGAGCTCGAGTTCCATCGCCGGCGCTCGGATCGCTATCCGACCGACATGGCTGCCCGCTTCGAAATGGGCCTGCGGCTACAGCGCGGCGGGCAGCTCGATGAGGCGATCAAGGAACTGCAGGCCGTGCGCAGCGATCCGCGCCATCACGGCAAGGCGCTCTTCTACCTTGGCCTCTGCTTCCTGGCACGCAACAACTGGCGGCTCGCCCAGCGCAATTTCGAGGAAGCCCTCAAGCAACTCGGCGCCGGCGACGCGGTGTTGCAGAAGGAAGCGATGTTCCATCTCGCGGAAGGTTACGCCAGGACCGGCGAACTCGAGCGCGCGTTGGAGCTAGGCAGCGATCTCGCCAATCTCGATTACAGCTATCGCAACATTGGCGCGTTGCTCGAAGAATGGCAGACGCGCACGGTGAAGTGACCGTCAATTCAACAGACCAAGCAGCCGATCCACGCTGACCTCCGCCAACGTCTCGACCACCAGGTCCGCTCCGGCCGCGCGCAATGATTCCGCTGAATGATGCGCGACGAAGGTGACGGCGACCGCACGCATGCCGCCGGCGCGTGCCGCCTTGACGCCGACCGGCGCATCTTCGAGCACGACGCAGCGTTCCGGTGCGATGTCCAGCTTTTTGGCCGCCAGCAAAAATACTTCCGGATCGGGCTTGCCGCGTTTC
>DASRSQ010000969.1:0-3609 GCA_035656475.1 Gemmataceae bacterium
TCGACGGCATCTTGGGCCGCAAGCGGAAGGAAGCCGAGGCGTTGGAGAAGCTTCAGCGCGAAACGGCAGCGCTTCGCCGCGCGATCGGCAACCTGCGCGATGACTTCGCGGAGATGAACAAGGCCGCGCAAACGCTCGCACGTTGCGCCGCCGATTCGCATGCTCGCGCCGTCCAGGCAAATCTCGACAACTCCCGTTGAGTGCTAAAACCGCCGCCATATGTTCGGAGTTTCTATGCCATCACTGCTGGGGTTGCCGGTTGTTTCTGAGGCAAAACTTGAACGCCGCGAACAGATTCGTCTGCGTGCAATCGCACGCACCACCGAGAAGCGGAAGCAGGAAGATGCCTTCGGCAGACTGATGTACCACCGGCATTCGGTCATTGCGGCCCGAATGGGTGCACACGGAATCGAGCACCGATCCTATTTGGGCAGCACAATGCTAGCGATCCAATCTCTGCACTGGCTTGGCACGCCGAACGAGGAAGCCATGTTGCGACGCGCCGCCGAATTCCATCGCCCGTACGTCGAGGCAGCCTTGCGGAATCCCCTGATCGTAGGCTCGATGACGCCGGTCGAGATTGAGAAGAGTCCACCAGTGCGGATGCGCTACGAAGAGGCCAGTGCCTACGGAAGCATCGGCGAATGCATTGCGGCCACGCGTAGCAAGCTTTCATGGGGCAAGCTGGTGTCCGTTGATCCCGTGGAGGAATCATTTCCATTCCATCCGCAGCGCATTCAGTACGTCTACCATGCGACCAGCCGGTACAACCGACGGTTCGAGCAGCGCAAGTATCTGAAACGCCGGCTTGGACGCGAACATCGTCGGCTCGTTGGGGACGCAATGTCAGCGACGAAAGGCGATTTCCTCAGGCATCTGGGCGACACGGACACCAATGCAATCTGGCGTCGTCTGGGCATGAGCGCCGGCAAGTTCTGGCGTGCTGTAAAAGGCCCCGTCGTGATCGAACTTCCTGCGCAGTTCGTGCAAGTGGAGTTGTTTGAATAAACAGACCTCGACTTGTGGTTCAGACACAATGTTTGACCGTGCCTGTGTGTTCGGTTAGTATGCCCTCCAACACTCAAGGAGGGCAGCAATGCGAATTCTCATTTCTTGCTGGATTCTTATCGTCGTCTCATTGTGGTGTCGCTCTGCCGCCGCTGCTCAAGAGAAGCGGCCGACCCTCGATTTCAAGCGACTCGCGGAAGTCTTTTCGCCGGCGGGTGTACCGGAAATCCGCGCCAAGCAATGGGTTGCGATTGATACGGGCCCTGCCAATTTGAAACGAGAGCTTCACGGGTGGGTGATCGCTGACGGCAAGGAAATTGTCGTCATCGATTGGTATGGTGTCTCGCACAAGCTTCGCAAACCACAGGCGAAGGAACAGCGGCCCAAGCTGAAAGAGGACAAAGACGGATTCGTGACGTGGGGCGAAACAGAAAAGGCCGATCATTCAATCGCTTGGGGAATGCGCAATGAGGACATCTCAGCCAAGCTTAAGAAGTTTCTTGCTGATGGTCTGCCGAAAGAACAAGAATCCACCAACGTGTTTGGCAGCGTCAATGCCCGATTCGGGTTGGCGCATCATATCATAGATGCCGCACGCCATGCTCATAATGCCAACATTCTCGGCATGAAAAAGGAAGCAGCGGACCTGGCTGAACACACGTTGAAGGCACAGGAGAAATATTCAGGTGCGTACTCTTTCGGAGACAAAGTACCGCCGCTTCACGTGTTTGTTGCAGAACGAGTTGCCTCTGGTTGGCGCAATAATGCTATCTACGCCGGACATGGGAGCACTGGCCGCAAAGAGCTCAAAGAGAGTTGGGACCAGATTGCGGCACTTCCGTATCACGAACACCGCGCCGAAGCCAAACACATGGCCATGCTTTATCAGCAGCTACTGGACGAGGACGCACGCTGGATCGAGCCCAAAGCCAAAGCGATCGCCAAAATGACGCCCGAGCAGAAAGTGTCCTATTGGATGTATCATCTGCGCGACCTGGACATCGGCCAATACTCAGATCCCGGAACCTGCGATGTGCTT
This sequence comes from Gemmataceae bacterium, assembly GCA_035656475.1. Lineage (GTDB taxonomy): Bacteria > Planctomycetota > Planctomycetia > Gemmatales > Gemmataceae > SIAQ01. Next base: position 2,048 of record DASRSQ010000969.1, read on the forward strand.
GAGCGATTTCCTTTTGGCCTGAAACGAGACAAGGCGAATGCCGCCAAGGAGCTGGAGAAGCTCGATATGGCAGCAATTCCGGCCCTCATCAAGCATATGGACGATCTCCGGCCGACACGATGCAAGGGGCACTGGCGCAGCTATTGGCCAGAGGGGCACTATTTGCTTCGCTATGGGGATTGCTGCCAGCAAATCTTCGAGTCGATCACGGGCATACGCTAGCTCGCGACTCCGCCAAAGAGCGCAAGGCCAGCGCGGAAAAATGGTGGCAGGATTTTCAGAAAAAGGGTGACAAACAGGTTTACATCGAGGCGACGATCAAGGGAGATGGCGATAGCGCTCGCCAAGCGCGACGCCTTGCAGCCAAATACCCTGCGGAAGCCCTTAGCGCCATCACTCAGGGGGCACGCGCGTGCAAAGACAATTGGATTCGCGCCAATCTTGTGTCAACGGCGGCTGACCTGAAGGATCCCGGGGTAACGGATTTCTTGCGCAGCGAACTTGCCGCGCCATTCCTCTACCCACGAGTCCGAGCTGCTGCCGCCCTTGCCTCGCGCTCCGACCCTGCTGGCGTTAATGCGCTGATGGCTGAATGGCTTGGTCTGCGGAACAAGTCAACGGAGCGATCGGACGGCTGGGCAATCGACGAGCTTGTGCACGGCCTGGTGAGGAGCGGCAGTCCAGAAGCGATCCGTTCGCTCGGCAGCGAAATGATACACCACGATGTGCAGGTGCGCGCAACCATCGTCCACAATCTCCAGTCGGCGGACAAGGATCTGGTTGGCAAACCGTTGCATGTTGACACGGTCATTGCCATCGAAGATGTACTCCACGCGGCCATGACAGACACCCAGCACACGAGATCGTATACGCTTCGAGCGGATGGAAAAAGTATCGATGAACCAATGCTGGGGGACCTCGCTGCCGAGGCATTGGCAGATCGGTGGAAGCAAGCAAATCTATTTGACATCACCGCTCCCATGCAAGTTCGTGAACGGCAACGCTTGGCGGTCAAGAATGTCTGGTTGCAGAAACGAGGGAAAAGACCTGTCGAGATCCCCGCCGCGCGCCGCATCCTGCCTGCCGCGGAAGCCACCATGCAGCCCCTGCTGAAATCACTGGCCGCAGCCAAGTCAGCAGAGGATCGCAAGGAGTCTCTGAAAGCAATCGAAGCGGTCGGACTCCCTGGCCTTCCCGCGCTCAAACAATACCTGGCTGCGCTGAAAGCCGATGATCCCGCTCACCCTGACGTTAGTTCCGCAACCACGCGCCTGGCGTTGACCGTTGCCGAGATTCGATTTGGTTCCGACTCGGCCAAACCGACTGACGTAGTGAAGCGCGCCGTTGAGGCGCGAAAAGGCAAACCCATCTCGCAGGCCGCATTCATGGATATGTTGCGCGGGCTTGCCAACGATCTGCCTACAGGAAGCCGTGGCGTCAGAATTACCGTGGAGCGCATTCCTGACGATTCGGGCGCTTTGCTTGAGGTAACTCTGATACCCGACCGGCCGGCGCGCAAGGGGCTTTCGCCCCAGCTTGTTTACGGCAGCAAAATCATCTCT
>DASRSQ010000970.1:0-2615 GCA_035656475.1 Gemmataceae bacterium
AGCGAGCGCGAAGCCGCAAGCGGCAAATGGAATCTGTATCGAGGAATCGATGGCTACCGCAACCAAACCGAAGCAGTTCGACCACCAGGAGACGCAGCGGCGCGTTCGGCATCCGCTCCAGCAGATCCGCGCCACCATTCGCCGTTACATCTTCATGGAAGGGCTCGCGCTCACGCTGCTCGCCGCCGCCATCCTCTTCTGGGCCGGCCTCGCCTTCGACTTCGGCCTGTTCAACATTGAGCTCGACCTCATCGGCGCCTACGGCTTCGACTGGATCCTCTCGCTCAACGATCTCGACACCTCCGGCCTGAGCAGCCTGGCCATCCGCGTCGTCCTGCTTCTGCTGGTCATCGTCGTCCTCCTGGCCGTCGGGTTCTACAAGGTCGGCCTGCGCTGGTTCCGTGAGTTCAACGACCGTGCCGTCGCTCTCGTGCTCGAACGCCGCTTCGGCAAGGAACTGGGGGACCGCCTGATCACCGCCATCGAGCTCGCCGACCCCAAGCTCGCCAAGAAGTACGGCTACTCGCAGGCGATGGTCGAAAAGACGATTTCCGACTGCGTGAAGATCCTCAACAAGCTGCCGGTCTCCAGCGTCTTCAACTGGCGCCGGCTGTACACGCTCTGGTTCCTCGTCGGCCTGTCAACACTCGGCATGCTGCTCCTCACGATGATTGCGATCAGCGGCGGCTCGTACTTCACCTCGAACCCGGTGGACCCGTACGTCTACTCGTGGCGTTTCTTCGACACGGCGTCCATCTGGACCGAGCGCAATGTGCTGATGATGAATAGCTACTGGCCGCGCCGGGCGTACCTGGAGGTGCGTGGTTTCCAGCCGTCCGCCCTCGATCCGAACGACATGCACGTGCCGCTGGCCGCCGAGGAGCGTCCGAATCTGAGCGTCACCGCCTACGAATGGGTGATCGCGGACAAGGATCGCACCAAGGCGCCGTACGGCTGGCGGCCGCTGACCTGGAAGGATGTCTCGGAGCGCAATCTCGTCGATGCGGACCTGCTGGCACGCGTGCAGATTCCGCGCGATTTCGACGCCTGGCAGCTCGATCCAGAGGAACTCGAGCCCAACTTCGCCACCGCCGTCTTTGGCAATAACCTCCACATCCGCACCAGCAGCGAGGTGGCGGCTTACCTCGCGGAGCTGCGCGAGCTCGGTAAGGTGAACGATCCGAATCTTGAGTGGGAGAAGCGCCGCGCCATCAAGGCGGTCACTGATCCCAAGGGGGCAGCAACGCTCGCGACGTGGATGGACTGGACCGAATGGACCATGGACAAGCTCGCCGGCCAGAAGGAAGTCGCCGACGGCCCGGACAATGCCCGCCTCAAGTTGCGCTTCCAGGTCAACGGACAGGATCAGTACGACGCCCTGAATGCGGTGTTCACGCAGCTGGCCGAGCGCGCGAGCAATCCCAGCATGGCCCGGACGCTGCGTCAGCTGGAGAAACCGAGCATCGCCTTTGGCATCTTCTCGTCGCCGGAAGGGGGCTCGGTCATTCCGCTCGAGGCCAACGGCACCCAGTACAAGCCGCTGGCCCTGCGTGAATTGAAAGATTCATCGGCGTATCGCTTCCGCATTCGCGGCGACAACTACTTCACGCCGTCGAAGACGATCACCCTGGTCGCGGCTCCCACGCCGACGCTCATCTCGATTGACAAGAAGGAACCGGCTTACATTTATCATCGGCTCAACCAGGCCGACCAGTCGCCGCTCAAGGGAGTCAAGCACGAGACGCTCGGCATGGCGCTGCCGATCTCGGGCGACACCACGACCATCGAGGTGCCGCTCGGCAGCGATCTGACCATTCACGTCGAGATCGACGCGACCAACCTCGACTGGGGCGGATTGCATTTCATGAAGCTGCCGCTGGCCCAGGCCGCCCGCATCCTGCAGCCCGAGAACGAGGGATTGTTGATCACGGGTGTCGATGCCGGCTTCGCAACCGACAAGTTCCCGAATGGCCGGATCACCACCACCGAGGTGAAATCGGCTGGCAACGTGACCGTGAACACCTCCGTCGGCGACCTCAAAGAGGGGGACCGGGTAACCGTCCTCGGCAACAGCCTGGCGGTCGCCAACGGCACCTGGAAGATTACCGAGGTGACGGGGAATAGCTTCACGTTCGCCAATCCCGCTGCGACCGAAATGAATGCCAGCGGCAAGGCGGGCAACTGGATGAGCGGCGGCATCACCGTCGACGACGTGCTCATCGCCATCAACGACCAGAAGGTCCCGAACGACCTCGAGGCGTTCGCCAAGATGATTAGCAAGCTCGATACCAAGGCGCCGGTTACGTTCTCCGTAATTCGGCCCGCGGGCAAGACGTTCTTCGGCGAGCGGACCGAAGGGGTGATGATGCCGGCGACCGCCCGCTATCAGCCGCGCCGCCTGCGTCCGGAGCGGGCCACCGATTTCGCCAAGCAGCAGATTATCGATCCCGCGTTTGCTCCGTATCAAGGCGCTCCACCTGTCATCGATGCCGACCGCCGCGGCTTCTCCCTGGCGATGACGAATATCCTGCGCAAACACGATTTCACTGTGGAATTTTTCGACGAGGATAACATTCGCGGCAAGCGCCGCTTCAAGATCCTGTCAGTGCTCGACA
>DASRSQ010000971.1:0-8113 GCA_035656475.1 Gemmataceae bacterium
AGGACAGCAAGAACTGGTCGGCCCAGTTCTTCGTGCAGAGCCATGGCAAGGACCTGTATCGCCGGACGATGTACACGTTCTGGAAGCGCACGTCGCCGCCGCCGCAGCTCGTGACCTTCGACGCCCCGGACCGCGAGGTCTGCACGGTGCGGCGTTCGCGCACCAACACGCCGTTGCAGGCCCTGGTGCTGATGAACGACCCGACCTACGTCGAAGCATCGCGCAAGTTCGCGGAGCAGATCATGCACAAGGAAACGACGCCCACCGCCCGGCTCGCCCTTGCCTGGCGTCTGGCGACGGCGCGCCAACCGAGCGAACGCGAAGCCGCCATCCTGCAGCGCGTCCTCGACAAGCAATTCGCGATCTATCAGCAAAACCCGAAGGCAGCGGACGACCTGCTGCGCGTCGGCGAATCGCCGCGCGACGCGAAGCTCGCGGCGACCGAGGTCGCGGCGTACGCCATCGTCATGAGCATGATCTTGAATCTGGATGAGGTCGTGACGAAGAATTAGCAGCACAGATTGAATGCGCCTGGATGGCTTCGGCGTGATAAGGTTGGTTCTAACCGCTCACGCCGGAGACCTGGGTAAGATAGCAGTGCGGTCAACCAGCCTGAAGGGCTCGTTCATCCGTGATGCAAGACGGTTGAACGGCACTTGGAGCGCCGAATCCTGTCGGGATCGCTTTCCCAGGACTCCGGCCTTTTCCCCGGCCTGTGGCGGGCTGACAGAACCGGCCTTTCAGGCCGGAAGTCCCACCTCACGGCAACAGACTTTGGGCCCTCATTTTCTGACCGTCAGCAGCGTGTGAATCGACGCTCAACAGCCCGCACGCTACATAGCCGACGATCCCGATGATCCAGCCGCAGACGCGGAAGAGGAGCGAGGCGAGCACGCCGTTGGCCTGGGCGGAGCCAAAGAGGACGTAGAGGCCGCCGAAGCCTGCCTCGCCAATGCCGGCGCCGCCGGGAAACAAGGGCACCCCGCTGATCACCAGTCCCATTGGCACCAGCAGAAAATGATCGATCACGCTCGGCAATGGATTGTTGCTCAATCCGTCCCAGAACATGTGCGCATAGCAACAAAACGCCAGGATGTCGCAAACGTTGCTGAATGTTGTCAGCAGAATCGCATTGGCAACCGAGGCCGGCCGATAGCGATAGAGCCAGACAGACTGCCAGAGTTCCCCAAGCGACGCCCCGATCTTGGGCGTTTCGCGCAGCCTTGCCCCAATCCGGTCGGCGCGTTGTCTCGACATCAATCCCATACCGATCCACACGACGGCGGACGCGACAACACCGATCAGCGACGCAGCAATGACCACTTGCGCAGGCACAAGCACGGCTTCGTCGAGCAGACCGCACGCCCAGCATGCGCCGCCGACGAGCGCGACGATGAACACGAGGCCCCACAGACTCATCGCGCGGTCCATCACCACCGTGGCGACGGCGATGGTCTTGCTGCTCTGCTCACGCGCCAGCGCCGCCGCCTTGACCACATCGCCGCCGACAGCGCCGGGCATAAACGCATTGCAAAGTGACGCGAGCGTGCCGAGCCGAAATGCGGCTAGCATTGTGAACGGCAATTCCTGGGCCCGCACGAGAAGATACCAGCGCACGATGCACGCGGCCTGGCTGGAGGCGTGCAGCAAGATCGCGAGCAGCAGAAACGAACCGTGGATCGAACGCTGCCAGACGGTGTTGAGCCCTTCGTCGCCGTCCCAGTTGGAATAGACGACGTAACATAGCACGCCGGCAGCCAGCAGGTACTTGAACGCGGTCCAGAACGTGTTCTTGGTCACGAGAACTCGTGCGAATAAAAGATGGCGCGGGAGAGACATTGTGTGGTGCCGCAGGGCATTCGTCAAGCAGGCTATTTCCCCGTCCAGTGCGGCCGGCGTTTCTGCAGGAAGGCCTGCATTCCTTCCTGAGCATCGCCGCGCATGGCGTTGTCGGTCATCACGCCATTCGCTCGCTGATACGCCGCTGCCTCGTCGAGGGGCAGTTGCTCGTAGAACGCAGCCTTGCCAAGCCGCACCGTCAGCGGACTGGATGTCGTGATCGCATTGATATAATCTTGCACGGCCGCATCGAGCCCGTCAGCCGTGGTCACGCGATTGATGAGTCCCAGTTCATACGCACGCTCGGCTGTGATCGGCTTGCCCGTCAACAGCATCTCGAGCGCCGCCTTCGGCGCGATCGCACGCACCAGCGGCACCATCGGCGTCGTGCAGAAGAGGCCGATCTTCACGCCCGGCGTCGCGAAGGTTGCCGTGTCGGCGGCGATCGCGAGGTCGCAGGCCGCCACTAGCTGGCAGCCCGCCGCCGTCGCCGTGCCGTGCACGCGCGCGATCACTGGCTGCGGCAGCCGACGAAATTGCAGCATCAGGCGTGAGCAAAGCGTGAACAGATCGCGATACGCGTCCTCGCTGCAGCCGACCATTTCGCCGAGATCGTGTCCCGAGCAGAACACCGGCCCGTTCCCGGACACAATCACCACACGCACCGCGTCATCGCCGGCAAGGCGCGCCTGCGCTGCTTCGAGCGAAGCGAGCAGGTCGCGTGAGAGGGCATTGCGCCGTTCGGGCCGATTCAGGACCAGATGGGCGACCGGGCCACGCGTCTCGACGATCAGCGGCGGCGTCTGCATTGGCGCGTTCATGAATGTCTCCGGAGCGACACTTCATTCTAGCGCGAGCGACGTTCCAGATCGAGCAGGAATTGCTTGCGCCGCAGTCCGCCGCCGTACCCGCCGAGCTTGCCTCCCTTGTTGATGACGCGGTGACACGGGATGACGATGGCGATGCGATTCATGCCATTGGCTCGGCCAACCGCACGCACCGCCTGCGCATCGCCGACCGCGCGGGCCAGGTCCTGGTACGAGCAAGTCTCGCCATAGGGGATTTCGAGTAGCTGCCCCCAAACGCGCTGCTGGAAATCGGTCCCGGGATAGGTCAACGGCATCGAGAACTTCTTGATCTTCCCGTCGAAATAGCCGGCCAGCTCGCGTTCGAGCGTTTTGAGATGGTCGTTGGAACCAGGAATGACGGGGACGCCGAATCGCCTTTCCACGGTCGCGAGTTGCGTCTCGATCATGCGCCGATCGGTGAACTCGAGCAAGCAAACGCCGGCAGAGGTGGCGCCGGCGACGAGCGGACCAAGTGGACTGGGGAGCCACGACAGGAGCACGCAATCGCGCTCGCGGGCGTTGCCCGGCGTGGCGCCGAAGGTGCGCGTGAAAGCGTCGCGAAAGCCGCTGTGCGAATCATAGCCGCTTTCGAAGACGGCGTTATCGATCGGAGCGCCGTCGCGAATCTGCTTGAGCGCCGCGGCGAGCCGATGGGCCCGCGTGAACGCCTGAAAGGTCAGGCCGTACTGCCGAAGGAAATGGCGCCGCACTGTGGCCGGATCGATGCCGCGCGCTTTGAGGTCGCGCTCGGAGATGCGTGTCGAGGGATTGCGCTCAATGTCCGCCAGCAGCGACGCCGCCCATGCAGGCTGGTCATCGCTCTCGGTCGGCCGACAACGCTTGCAAGGCCGATATCCCGCGGCGAGCGCTTCGCGCACGCTGCCATAAAACTCGACGTTCCGCGGCAGCGGCTTGCGCGCCGGACATGTGGGCCGGCAGAAGATGCCGGTGGTGCGGACCGCGACGAAAAACAATCCGTTGTACGACGCGTCGTTATCCAGATACGCTCGTTCCATCTCGGCGACGGGTGGCAACAGGGTGGTGTTCATACCGGAAGTTTACGCGGATGAACGCGCTCGCTCCACCGAGATTCAGGCGCGAATGTCTGAGGAGAGCCGGTAGCCAGAGTTGGCATTTGCATTTTCGTTTGCTGCCTGCTACCGGCTACCGGCTGTCTGCTCTTGAATCAAGGCACGCTGAGCGGCTTGCCGTTGTCGCGCGAATTGAGTGACAGGATGAAGGGGACGGCCTTCTCGGCCCATTTGGCGGGCTGCGGATATCGGCTCGCGCTGCCGCCAAAGCAACTGCGGAGCATGTCCGTGTCGATGACACCGGGGTTGAGCGGAATCGCTCCCATGCCGCGCGGCAGCTCTTCCGCGAGAGCACGCGTCAGGCCTTCGATCGCCCACTTGCTCGCACAGTATGGTGCCACGTCGGACGCGACGGAGCGGCCCCATGCCGAGCTGAAATTGATGATTAACCCTGATTTGCGGGCAATCATCGCCGGCACGAAATGGCGGATGACGTTGGCGACCCCTTTGACGTTGACATCGAAGACGCGATCGAACTCGTCGGCAGGCACTTGCCAGAGCGGAGCGTTCTGATTGATGACGCCGGCATTGTTGATAAGGAGATCGGGCACGCCATGACTGGAAAGAAGCCGTGCGGCCCAGGGTTCGACCTGGCTCTCAAGAGCCACGTCCAGAGCAGCAAAATCGTGCGGCGGGCGGTAACGCAGGCGAAGCGTCTCGATGACATCGCGCGATCGACCGCAGCCGAGGATGGTGTGGCCCAGCTCGATGAATTTTTCGACCATGGCCAGGCCAAGACCGCGCGTCACTCCGGTCAAGACAATTATCTTGGGTTCTTTCCGAGCCACACGAACCTACCTTTGACAATCGGTGGGTTGACCTGGGATGCTGGCTGGTTCTTGTCCCTGATGTCTTCTTTATATAAGAAAACAGGCTGTTCGGAGCAGCCCAATTGGCATATCGGGTGCCGCAATGGCAGTAGTTTTCCGTAAACTGTTTATCGTATTGACGTTTCGCACCTGTGGGAAATTTGAGGGAATTCACCAGCATTTCCCAGGCGCCTGTTCTCCGGCGAGCTTCCTGTAGCGGCTTGGACGACTTTTTGCGAATTCCTCATTCCGACTCTTGACAAGTCCCTTTGCTACCGATATAAACATACGTACACTGATTGATTGGTTCCCCCTTTCCTTATTCCCAGCCGAGGAGGGATGGCAATGGCCGAATTTGATCGCGAATTGAAAAACACCCTGCAACAGATCGAAAAGCAGTTCGGCAAAGGTTCGATCATGCAGCTTGGTGGCGAAAATACCACCGAAATCTCAGGCATCAGCACCGGCTCGCTCAGCCTGGACATCGCCCTCGGGGGCAAGGGACTCCCACGCGGCCGAATCATCGAAATCTACGGTCAGGAAGCAAGCGGCAAGACCACCGTGGCCCTGCATACCATCGCGAACGCCCAACGCGCTGGCGGGGTCGCCGCCTTCATCGACGCCGAGCACGCGCTTGACCCCAGCTGGGCCAAGCGCGTCGGCGTCGATCTCGAAGGCCTGCTCGTCAGCCAGCCCTCCCACGGCGAAGAAGCGCTCAAGATCGTCGAAATGCTGGTGAAGTCAAACGCGGTCGACATGATCGTCGTCGACTCGGTGGCCGCCCTCGTGCCGCGTTCCGAAGTCGAAGGCGAGATCGGCGATCAGCACATGGGCCTGCAAGCGCGCCTCATGAGCCAGGCCATGCGCATTTTGACGCCGACCGTGTCCAAGAGCAAAACGTGCTTGCTCTTCATCAACCAGATTCGCCAGAAGATCGGCGTAATGTTCGGCAACCCCGAGACCACCTCGGGCGGCCTGGCGCTCAAGTTCTACTGCAGCGTCCGCATGGAAATCCGCAAAGTTACGGCGGTCAAGGAAGGCGAAGAAGTCGTCGGCAACTCGGTGCGCGTCAAGGTCGTCAAGAACAAAATTGCTCCGCCGTTCCGCCAGGCCGAGTTCGACATTCTTCACGATCGTGGCATCAACCGTGAAAGCGATGTCTTCAACCTCGCCCTTGAAGACAAGCTCATCGACAAGAGCGGCTCGTGGGTCAACTACGGCGACATCCGTCTCGGCCAGGGACAGGAAAACGCCAAGAAGTATCTGCGTGAGAATCCTGCCCTTATGGAAGAGCTGACACGCAAAGTGCTCGACAAACGCGGCATGCTGAACCCGACGGCTGCGCCGGCCCCGGCAGTCGAGGAGGAAGAGGAAGAGAAAAAGGAAGAAAAGCCGACGCCGTCGATGAATCATCGCAAGAAGGCGGCTGCCGCGACGGAGTGACACGGCGTCTGATCATCATCTTCGGGGATCTCCTGGATCTGCGACGCGGTAGCGTCCACCGCGTCTCGTTCCTGAAACAATACCTGCAGCGTCGCGTCCTTCTTCGGTGTGCTCAGGTGGCGCGGCGACCAATTTGCGTTGACAGGTCCACCTGGAGCACGGCCGTTCCCTTCAGAACGCCCCCGACGACTGTTCACACGGAGAGTCAGCGCACTCGCTTATTTGAGGATTAACGGACGCGGTTGAGCCAGAGAAGGAATTCGTGAACGGAGAAAGGATCGGCGACATGATAGCGGGCGGCAGTGGTGCCCGGTTCGCCAACCTTGACCGTGATGGCGTCCGGGAGCGAGCGAAATACGTCTTCGTCCGTGCGGTCGTCGCCAAGGTATAGCGATAGCGTGTTCGGTTTGGCGAGGTGCGTCGAGATCCAGGTCATGGCCGATCCCTTGTGCCAATCGACCTGTGGCAGCATCTCGTACACCTCTTTGCCATGGGTGACGCGAAAGGTTTCCGGCGCCACGGCGACTGCAGCCTGCACGTGACGCAAAACTTTTTTCTTGTCCGCGGCGGCAACCTGCCGGATGTGCACGCTGATCGAGAGCGTCTTATTTTCGACCCGCGCCCCCGGAATGTGCGCCAGCCCGGCGGTCAGCGCAGACGCCAGCCATGCCAGCGGACGCTGGATGCGCGTCGCGGTCGGCTCCAGAAAGCACACACCGGGCCCCGTGATTTGCAAGCCGTGATTGCCCGCGTAGTAGACGCCATCCACGCCGACCCTCGCATATGCATCGTGCACGCTTCGACCACTGACGATGGCCACGCTCGTGTTCGGCAGCTCGCTAAGGGCTTTTACCGCGTCGCGCGTATGGGGAGCCAATAGCGCCTGGTTCGGGTCGTCAACGATCGGCGTGAGCGTGCCATCATAGTCGAGGCCGATCAACAAATGTCCCGCGCCACGAAGTCGTGGGGCGAGCCAATCTAGATGATCCTGGAGAGGTACGCTCACAATTTCCTTCCGGCGACTCTTAAGTTGATGCGCATTCGCGGGTCAATGGGCTCGAACGAGCGATGCGGGCACGCTGGCGGGGCCGTCGGTAATGCGGGTACCGCACAGTTCCGTCAAGAAGGAACCGGCCCACCAGTAGACGTTGCGTTCCTCGATCGCCTGGCGCATGCGCTGCATGCGCTCAGCGCGTTCCTGGAGATCCATCTCGGCGGCGTAGCGCAGGGCATCCGAGAATTGCTCGGTATCGTACGGGTTGATGATCAAGGCATCGGGCAGTTCGCGGGCGGCGCCGGCGAATTCGGACAGAATCAGCACCCCATTGCCGTCGGTCTTCGCCATCGCATATTCTTTGGCAACGAGGTTCATGCCGTCGTGCAGGGAGCTGACGACACAGATCGAGGCCAGACACATGAAATCATGTACGGTCGAGGAATCGTGATGATCGACCAGGAAGCGGACCGGCTTCCAGTCGTCGGTCTGGTATTTCCAGTTGATCTCATCCGCCATCGTTTCAAGCTCGGAAATCAGTTCGCGATAGCGGCGGATGTGCGTTCGGCTCGGTGCGCCGAGTTGCACGAAGGTGACCCGCCCGCGGTGTTGCGGACACTTTTCGAGAAAGCGGTCGATGGCACGGAAGCGTTCGGGCAGGCCCTTGGTGTAGTCGATGCGATCGACGCCGAGAACGACCTGCGTGTTGCCCAGCTTGTGGCGTTCGACAAGCTTGGCCATCTGCTCGGCGAGGGCTTCGCCCTTTGGGACGCCGCGTTCCGCCCAGCTCTCGACACTGATCGGAAACGGTCGGACCGTGGAGCGATGTCCGCCCAGTTCGACCGCGAAGTGATCCCAGTCGAGTTTCGCTTCGAGCATGCGGTCGACGGAGTCGAGGAAATTGTTGCAATATTGCTGCAGGTGAAAGCCGATCAGGTCCGCGCCGAGAATGCCCTTGAGGATTTCGGCACGCCAGGGACAGATGCGGATCGCCTCCGGATTCGGCCACGGGATGTGCCAGAACACGCCGACGCGTAGATCGGGCCGTTCGCGTTTGAGCATCTGCGGCACCAGGGCGAGATGATAATC